>NZ_DBNHDN010000044.1:0-282784 GCF_057139185.1 Rudaea sp.
GGTCGACCTGCGCCGCGTCGCCAAGCTCAGCCTGAAAACCACATCCGATGCCCCGTGCCGACTTCTACCTGATCGCCAAGCCGCGCTTCCGCGACGATCCGCTGCTGCTCGTCTGCGAGCTGGCCAAGCGCGCGTTCGAGTCGGGGCAACCGGCGCTGATCCTTGCGCATTCGGCCGACCAGGCTGATGCGCTCGACGAGAAACTCTGGGAGTTCGACGAGCAGGCATTCCTCCCGCATCAGCTCGCCGGCGACGACGACGACGCGATCACGCCGGTGCTGATCGTCGCACCGGGCAGTGAAACTCCGGATCGCGCGCTCGTGATCAACCTGCGCGAGGAGTGCGCGCCCGGCCTGTTCGAGCGCGTGCTCGAAGTCGTGCCTGCCGAAGAGGCGCAACGCGCCGGCTCGCGCGAGCGCTGGAAAACCTACAAGGCCGCCGGCTTCGAACTTGCCAAGCACGACATGTAGGTCGCGTCGGCACGCCACGGAATCCCGTGCCGGAGTTCCTGCGGACGCCGGCCGCGCTTGACACGCCCTCGTCAAAACGTTATCAATTCGTCAAAATTCTTTGACATGTCGAATTTCGAAGACCGGCGCTCCATGCCGTCCGGCCTCCGATTTCGCCAGATCGCCTCGACCCACAGCACCGGCAGGATGCCGCCATCCGCCCACTCCACTCCCCCGGGGAACATTCGATGATCACGCATTGCGCCGCTTCTTCCGCCGCCCGATCTTCCGCGCCGAATCCGGTACGAACCAGGATCGCCCATGCCGTCTTCTGCGCGCTCGCCGCGCTGGCCTTCGGCTCCGCGCATGCCGCCGATGCCGCCGCGACCGATGCGGACGCTCAGGCCAAGCCGGCTGACGCGAACACGGCTTCCGATTCAACTGCGCTCGGGACGGTGACCGTCACCGCGAACAAGCGCGCCGAATCGCTGCAGAAAGTGTCGATGAGCATCTCGGCGATCGACGGCAAGGACATGACCAACGCCGGCGCGCAGAACTTCACTGACCTGATCTCCAGCGTGCCGAGCCTGGGCATCTTCAAGACCGGCTCGGGCCGCTCGCAAATCATCATGCGCGGCGTCAACGCGGGCAATTCATCCGAGGACGATCCGCAGACCCAGGAAACCGTCGGCCTCTACATCGATGACGCGCCGGTCGCGATCAACGGTTTCAATCCGGAGTTCGGCCTGTTCGACCTCGAGCGCGTCGAAGTGCTGCGCGGCCCCCAGGGCACGCTGTACGGCGCGGGCGCGATGGCCGGCGCAATCCGCCTGGTCACGCGCAAGCCGCTGCTCGACACGGTCGAAGGCAGTGTCGAAACCTCGATCGCCGACATTGACCACGGCGGCACCAGCTACGACCTGCGCGGCGTGATCAACGTGCCGCTGATCAAGGACGTGGCCGGCCTGCGTGTGTCGATGTACGACGACCGCAACGGCGGCTTCATCAAGAACACGACCACGGGCGAGAGCAACATCAACCGCGCCAACGCGGTCGGCGGCCGCGTCGCGCTGCGCGTGCTGCCGACCGACAGCCTCACCGCCGACCTGTCGATCTGGGCCCATGACCAGAGCGACCACGGCCGCGGCCTCGATGAGACGGGCAACTACACGCGTGCCTACCAGTCGCCGGAGAATTCGAACGAGGACTACACGCTTTCCAACCTCACCCTGACCCAGGTCCTCGGCTGGGGCAGCATCGTTTCCTCGACATCGTATTTCCAGATGAACATGCTCAATCGCTGGAACCTCGACAAGATTTACACGTCGACCTATCCGGCACTGGGTCTTTCGGCGGACGGACCCAAGGCTTCGCTTGCCGACGAAACCCACCTCAACGACTTCACCCAGGAAGTGCGCGCGCTGTCCAACGACGATGGCGTGTTGAAGTGGCTGCTCGGCGCCTACTACCACAAGCGCAACCGCGGCTACATCAACGCCTTTCCCGATCCGGGCTGGGATGCTTACACCGGGTTCCCGAGCGCGGACTTCGGCGCGCCGAAGGACTATCCGTTCTGGGGCATCCAGAACGTGCACATCGAGGAGGCCGCGCTGTTCGGCGAGGCCACCTACAAGCTCGGCAATTTCGCGCTGACCGGCGGCTTGCGCGCGTTCGACTGGAAGGAGCGCCACTGGCAGTACCAGTCCGGCTTCTTCAATGGCGGCGCGACCTCGAACGGCATGCAGCACTCGAAGGAAAACGGCATCAACCCGAAGGTCAACGTCGCCTACACGATCGACGACAACAACGAAGTCTACGCGCAGGCGGCGAAGGGTTTCCGTTACGGCGGCATCAATCAGGTGATCCCGCTGAACCTGTGCGGCGCGGAACTCGAAGCGAACAACCTGCATCCGTCTACCGACTACGGCTCGGACAACCTGTGGAACTACGAGATCGGCAACAAGTCGAGCCTGCTCGACAACCATCTCACCGTGAACAGCAGCCTGTACCTGATCAAGTGGAACAACGTGCAGGTGCGCCGCGGCCTCAATTGCGGCGTCAACTACGTCGAGAACGCGGCCGGCCTGACCAGCAAGGGCGCGGAACTCGAAATCGCCTGGCGTCCGATCCAGAACCTGAAGGTCACGGCGGGTGGTTCGTACACGCATTCCACGCTTGACGCCGACATGCCGCCGCTGAATGCGCACGCCGGCGACGCCGCGCCATTCGTGCCGAAGACCTCGTTCAACGCCACGGCCGAATACACGTTCCCGCTCGGGGCGGACATGCACGGCTTCGTCTGGGGCGGATGGAACTATGTCGGCAAGCGCACGACGCAGTTCAATCCGGCATTTTCGCTGTATCGGGAGATGGACGCATACGATTTGCTCAACCTGCGTGCAGGCGTGCAATGGAGCTCGATGGAAGCCTCGGTGTTCGTGAAGAACCTCGGCAACAGCGACGGCGTCGTGCGCCAGGTCTCGGCAACACCGTTCTATCCCGACGGTGCCTACCGCGTGCAGCCGCGCACGATCGGGGCATCGTTCCGTTACTGGTTCTGATCATCCGCTCGTCATCCCGGCTTTCGCCCGGATGACGAGCTTTCAGCATGTGACAGCCCTATGACGACGAAGCTTCTTCGCAAGAACTACCTGCGCGCACGCGTCACGTCGCTTTGCGTGCTCGGCTTGGCTACGATGCTCGCCGCATCCGTCCATGCCAGGCCGCCCGTGACCGCAGCGAAACCCGCCACCCAGACTACCGCCGCCGTGCTCGCCGCGGCGAAACCCGGCGACTGGCGCGCGCTCGACCCGCAGAACACGTTGTACCTCGACCTGCCGGGCGGCCGCGTCGTCATCGAGCTCGCGCCCGCGTTCGCGCCGAACCACATCGCCAACATCAAGGCGCTGGCGCGCGAGCGGTATTACGACGGCCTCTTCATCGTGCGCGCGCAGGACAACTACGTCGTGCAGATGAACGATCCGGACTACGAGAACGAGGCCAAGCGCAAGCCGATCAAGACCGCCAAGCGCCACCTCGCGCCCGAGTTCACCGTCGCGCTCGACGCCAAGGCGCCGTTCACGCGTCTGCCCGACGCCGACGGCTACGCGCCGGTGACCGGATTCTCCGACGGCTTCGCCTCCGCGCGCGACCCGAAAACGCGGCGCATGTGGCTGACCCACTGCTACGGCGCGGTCGGCGTCGGCCGCGACAACGCACCCGACTCGGGCGGCGGCGCCGAACTCTACGTCGTCATCGGCACGCCGCCGCGCCAGCTCGACCGCAACGTCACCGTCGTCGGCCGCGTCGTCAAGGGTATCGAGTTGTTGTCCACGCTGCCGCGCGGCACCGGACCGTACAGCCTGTACGAAAAACCGGAGCAGCGCACTCCGATCACCAGCATCCGCGTCGCCGCCGACGTGCCGGAAAACGAGCGCGTCGCGCTCGAAGTGCTGCGCACCGACACGCCGACCTTCGACGCCTACGTCGAATCGCGCCGCAACCATCGCGAAGAGTGGTACGCGGTCGCCGCCGGACATATCGACGTGTGCAATGTCGACGTGCCGGTGCGCGCCGCGGGCGGACACTGAAGAACCATGGGGCAACCCTTCTGCGTGGAAGGAAGGGGAAGAACAAAAACGAGGGAGCAAACGCATGAGCACGGCGCCCAAGCGGAAAACCAGGTCGCGCCCCGGCAAGCCGCACATCGGCATGGGGGCGCGCATCCAGCATCGGCGCAAGCAGCTCGGCCTGACCTTGAGCGAGCTCGGCGCACGCGCCGGGCTGTCGGCGCCGTTCCTGTCGCAGGCCGAACGCAACCACACCGTGCCGTCGATCATGTCGCTGATGGCACTGGCCAAGGCGCTCCAGGTCGACCTGCAGTACTTCCTCGAAAGCCCGACCGAACGCAGCATCGTCTGCCGCGCCAGGGAACGCCCGCGCATCCGCATCAATTCGCCGGTTGCATTCTATGATCTGTCCTCGAGCCTGATCCATCGCATGATGGACGCGATCCTCATGGAAATCCCGCCCGGCCACGCGTTTCCGACCGACCAGCGCGATGGCGAGGAATTCGTCATGGTGCTCAAGGGTCGCCTGCACTCGCGCGTCGGCGAGATCGAAACCGTGCTCGGCCCCGGCGACAGCCTGCATTTCAACTCGCAACTGCCGCACTCCTCGCGCAACGACACGAACACGACCGTCACCCTGCTCTACGTCGGCACGCCGAGCGTGATCGGCGAAGAACCGCGCGAAGGCTGAATCCCGCGCCGTGCTTCGCGTCGCGCGGCCGGCGCGGCTACAATGACGCACCCTTTCTCCTTTCGCGCCCGCGTCCCGCGCGGGCCAGGCAAGATCGTCATGGAAAAAAGTTTCGAACCCCAACAGATCGAGTCGAAGTGGTACGCCGCTTGGGAAGCCGCCGGCGACTTCCAGCCGCGCGGCGACGGCGCGCCGTATTGCATCCTGCTGCCGCCGCCGAACGTGACCGGTACGCTGCACATGGGCCATGCGTTCCAGCAGACGGTGATGGATGCGTTGACGCGCTACCACCGCATGCGCGGCTTTCGCACGCTGTGGCAGGGCGGCACCGACCATGCCGGCATCGCCACGCAGAAGATCGTCGAGAACCAGCTCGCCGCCGACGGCAAGTCGCGCCACGATCTGGGCCGCGAGAAATTCGTCGAGCGCGTGTGGGAGTGGAAGCAGCAGTCGGGTTCGACGATCACCCACCAGATGCGCCGCCTCGGCGCCTCGGTCGACTGGTCGCGCGAGCGCTTCACGATGGACGAAGGCCTGTCCGCGGCGGTCAGGCGCGTGTTCGTGCAGTGGTATCGCGATGGCTTGATCTATCGCGGACGTCGCCTCGTCAACTGGGACCCGGTGCTGATGACCGCCGTGTCCGATCTTGAAGTCGAAAACCAGGAGAAGGACGGCTCGCTCTGGTCGATCCGCTATCCGGCCGCCGACGGCAGCGACAACCTCGTCGTCGCGACCACGCGCCCGGAGACGATGCTCGGCGACGTCGCCGTCGCGGTGCATCCCGAGGACGAGCGCTACCAGCACCTGATCGGCAAGATGCTCAAGCTGCCGCTGACCGGGCGCGAGATCCCGGTGATCGCCGACGACTACGTCGATCGCGAGTTCGGCACCGGCTGCGTCAAGATCACGCCGGCGCATGACTTCAACGACTGGCAGATCGGCGCACGGCACAAGCTCACACCGATCACGATCCTCACGCTCGACGCGAAGATCAACGACAACGCGCCCGAAAAATACCGCGGCCTCGACCGCTTCGCCGCGCGCAAGGCCGTACTCGCCGACCTTGAAGCCACCGGCCTGCTCGTCGAAACGAAGAAGCACAAGCTGCAGGTGCCGGTCAGCCAGCGCAGCGACGCGATCATCGAGCCGATGCTGACCGATCAATGGTTTCTCGATCTCACCAGCGACACGCGCGTCGACGGCAAGCCCGGCCCGGGCGGACGCCGCGCGATCACCAAACCCGCGCTCGCCGCGGTGCGCGATGGCGAAATCAAGTTCGTGCCGGAGAACTGGTCGACAACCTACAACCAGTGGCTGGAAAACATCCAGGACTGGTGCGTCAGCCGCCAGCTCTGGTGGGGCCACCAGATTCCGGCCTGGTACGACGAGGCCGGAAATATCTTTGTCGGCGAGAACGAAGCCGACGCGCTCGCGCACGCGGGCGTGCAGCCGGTCGGCACGCTCAAGCAGGACGAGGACGTGCTCGATACCTGGTTCTCCTCCGCGCTGTGGCCGTTCTCGACGCTGGGCTGGCCTGGCGATGAGCCCGTGAAGAACGAACGCGGCGAGATCGTCGCGAACTGGGCGCAGGACCAGGCGTTCCTGCCGAGCGCGGTGCTGGTCACCGGCTTCGACATCATCTTCTTCTGGGTCGCGCGCATGGTCATGGCGACCCAGTACTTTACCGGCAAGGTGCCGTTTCGCGAGGTCTACATCAACGCCATCGTGCGCGACGCCGAAGGCCAGAAGATGTCGAAGTCGAAAGGCAACACGATCGACCCGCTTGACCTGATCGACGGTATCGATCTCGGCACGCTGGTGAACAAATCCACAAGTTCACTGTTGATTCCACAGGTGCGCGAGAAGGTCGAGAAGCGCATCCGCAAGGACTACCCCGATGGCATCGCCGCAGTCGGCACCGACGCGCTGCGCTTCACCTTCGCCGCGCTCGCCACCTACGGCCGCACGATCAACTTCGACCTCAAGCGCGCCGAAGGCTACAAGGCGTTCTGCAACAAGCTGTGGAACGCGGCACGGTTCGTGTTGATGAATATCGAAGCGACGCCGCAACCAGTAGTGCAGCCAGCGACGGAAGCAGAGCGCTGGATTTACGCGCGACTGCGCATCACGCTTGCGGAAGTCGAGGCGCAGATGAAGCTCTACCGCTTCGACCTCGTCGCGCAGGCGCTGTACGAGTTCGTCTGGAACGAATACTGCGACTGGTTCGTCGAGCTGGCCAAGCCTGCGCTCAATGGCGACGACAAGGCCGCTGCCGATTCGACGCGGCACACGCTGCTTGCCGTGCTCGAAGCCGCGCTGCGCGCGTTGCATCCGATCACGCCGTTCATCACCGAAGAAATCTACCAATCGGTCGCGCCACTGCTCGGCCTCGAGGAAAGGAGCATCACGCAGCGCCCTTATCCGCGCGCCGACGACTTCACCGCCGACGATCCGGCCGCAAGCGCCGACATCGAATGGCTGCGCGCGGTGCTGACCCAGGTTCGCCGCATCCGCAGCGAGATGAACATCGCGCCGGGCAAGACGATTCCGCTGCTCTACGTGAACGGCAGCACGAGCGACCGCGTGCGCGCGGACAAGTTCGCCGCGCAGATCGCCTTCCTCGCCAAGGCAGAATCGCAGCGCTGGCTCGCGCCGGGCGAGACCGAACCGGCCGCCGCTACGGCGATCATTGGCGAGATGAAGCTGCTGATCCCGCTTGCCGGCCTGATCGATCTCGACGCGGAGAAGGCGCGGCTTGAAAAAGAGATCAAGCGCCTTGACGGCGAACTCGCCAAGTCGAGCGCGAAGCTCGCCAACTTCGGCGAAAAGACGCCGGCGACCGTGGTCGAACAGGAGAAGAAGCGCGTCACCGAGTTCAGCGCCACGCTCGACGGTCTGCGCGTGCAGTTGGCCAAGCTATGAAGTCATGACCGCCGCCGCGTGGCGGCCGCCTACAGCGTGATGTAGATGCGCTTTCGATCCATGCCCCAGGCGACGAGCCAGCACAGCAACATGAAGGTGCAGGCGTACAGCAGCGCACCGTTTGGCGCGCCGGCCCAGCTTTCGAATCCGTTGCGATAGAGCCAGGAAAACGACGAAACGCCGCCGATCGGGATCAGGAACATCAGCGCGTTGCCGACTTCGCTGAGCAGGTAGACGAACAATGTGTTCTTGCCGAGCACTTCGAAGAAATGCGTCAGCTTGTTGCGCACACCTCGACCGTCGATCGCCCAGACCAGCGCGGCAAGCACGACGAGGTCGATACCGATCGTGCACAGCGCGTACGAGCTCGTCCACAGCTTCTTGTTGATCGGCAATACGCCGTTCCAGACCAGTGCGAGCGCGACACAGACAACGCCGATGCCGGCGAAACGCCACAGCAGCGCGCGGTCGTAGCCGCGCACGCGCAATGCGCGACCGGCGAGGCAGCCGGCAAGCATGTTGACCGCGGCAGGCAGCGTACTCAACAGGCCTTCCGGGTCGAAGGCGATGCCCTCGCCGTGCCAGAGATGATCGGGGCCGAGCAGGAGCAGATCGAACTTACGTACCGCGTTGCCGGCAAGCGTGTAGTCGCCGAAATGCGCAAGCACCGTCCAGTAGCCGAGCAGCACGGCGCCGGCAAAGATCAGTGCGCCGCGTGTGCCGAGGACAATGGCGATCAGGCTGACCACGCAGTAGTCGACGGCGATGCGTTGCAGTACGCCGGGAATGCGCGTGCCGGCGAGTGGCAGCAGCGCAAGTCGTCCCGCTTCGTCGAAGTGGAAAAACGGAAACCAGTACAGCAGATAGCCGCAGAGGAAGAGCAGCGCCGTGCGGCGGAAAATCTTCTTCAGGGCGGCGCTCATGCCGACGCGCCGAAGGCCGTCGAGCGCGTAGCTGATCGAGACGCCGGCGACGAACAGGAACGTCGGGAAAACCACGTCGGTCAGCGTCAACCCATGCCACTTCGCATGCTGCAGCGGCGCATACGATACGCCTTCGATCGACATGTTGACCACGATCATCAGCACCAGCATCATGCCGCGCATGACGTCGACCGCGAGCGAACGCGTGCCGCCGCTCATTGCTTCGCCGCGCCGACCGGCGCCCGGCCCAACGCCTGCGCGACGGCCGCGCGTGCGAGCGCGTTCATTACCTTGTAGCCCGCCGCGTTCGGATGCACGCCGTCGTCGGAGTATTCCTTCTTCAACGCCGATCCGGCGGCCACCATCGGCGTGTAGTAGTCGATGTGGACGAGGCCGCGCTCGCGCGCGTAGTTGCCAATCCAGCGGTTGAGCGCAGCGATTTTCTCGACCGGCTTCACGTCGGGCGCCCAGTCATAGTGCGCCGCGGGCAGCAGCGAGGCAAGCACGACGACGATGCCGTGTGCCTGCGCCAGCTCGACCATCGAGGCCAGATTGCCCTCGATCTGCGCAAGCGTGGTCGGCCCGGCGTTGCCGGCGATGTCGTTGGTACCGGCAAGGATGACGACGACTTTCGGTTTCAGCTCGATCACGTCGGCGCGGAAGCGCAGCAACATCTGCGGCGTGGTCTGCCCGCTGATGCCGCGGTTGATGTAGTCGCGGGTGGAAAAAATGCTTTCCGGCGCTTCGCTCCAGAACTCGGTGATCGAATCGCCCATGAAGACAACGCGGCCGTTGCCGGCGTTGGACGCCGCAAGCGCGGCGTTCGCGGCGGCGTAACGGGCGAGATTGGGCCAGTCCGATTGGCAACCCTCGGCGGCTGCAGAGGTCACCATGGCGAAGACCGCGAGAACCGGCATCACACAACGCACAATGGATTTCATCATGGTTCGATCTTTCGTATGTCGCTACGGATTGTCAATCCATGCAGCGCGTCCCCTTCGTCCGTCCGTGGTGAAGGCCGCCACGCGCAACGTGCCGTGCTCGTGCAGCGGACCGGTCACGACTGGACTGTGGGCGTCGGGCTCGCCGCCGTCGCTGCGATAGCGCAAGATGAAGCCCGGAATCTGCATGTTGACCTGCACCGCGCCGTCGATGCGCTTCAACCCCGGCATCGGAATGCGGTACACGACGCCGGCGTGTTCCGCGTCGAGTCGCGGCAGCACGCGCTTTCCAATTTGGTTGACGAACGCCGACCACGCCGCCGCGTGCGCGCTCGCGGCGCGTGTGCGATCGACCTCGTGCGTCCACGCGGGATCGCGCGCCCAGCCAAGTTCGGCGGTGCCGAGCAGGCGCGGCATCAGCAGATAGTCGATGCGCTCGCGACTGCGCAAGGTCTCGCCGAACAGCGTCGCCTCGACGCCGCGCACATGTTGCTCGCCGTACTCGGTGAGACCATCCAAGCCGGGCACACCAGCGGGGTCGGTGACGTCCTTGCGCGTGGAATCAAGCGGAATGAAATCGTAGACCTTGCCGAGGTCCACGTAGGCGGCCCAATTCATGCCCGGTTCCTCGGGATCACGGCTGTAGGCCATGTCCGCATAGAGATTGGTCGCCGGCGACAGCACCACGTCGTAGCCTGCATTGGCGAGGCGGTACGCCAGATCCTCGGCGCCGCCGGTGTTGTTCCAGACGTGCAGCGTGAAGCCGCGTTGCACGAATGTCGGATTCGGGATCAACTTGCTCTTGCCGCGCAGAGTCGTGCGCCGCGCGCCGAGCTCTTCCCAACCGGCGGTGGCCAGCCCGTGCGCGCGCAGAATGCGGTCGACGCGGTCGTAGAACACGTCCCACACCTGCGCGACCGAGTCCAGGTGTCGCGCCTGCATCAGCTTGCGCACCGCGGGCGACTGCTCCCACACGCCCCTGGGCACCTCGTCACCGCCGACGTGCAGCGTGGTCAGCGGCACGCCGGCCTCCTTGTGCATCGCGACGAGGTCGGCAACGACCCGCTCGATGAACGCATAGGTCGATTCCAGACCTGGATCCATCACGTTGTCGGTGTACAACTGCGCCGACGCGTACACCGACTTGTCGCCTGGGTCGGTGAGCAGCAGCGTGTTCGCAGCATCCGTTTGCGCGCTGTGGCGAGCACGCCAGGCCATCGCCTTGATCGCCGCACGCGCGTGCCCGGGCATCTCGATTTCCGGGATGACTTCGATGTGACGCGCGGCGGCGTACTTGAGAATCTCGATGTAGTCGGCGCGCGTGTAGTGGCCACTGCCGTGGGCGTCGTCGACATCGGGGCCGGAACCGAACGCGGGAAACAGGTACTCGGCCTCGTTTGTCGAGTGCCCGCGCCGTGCGCCGAACGCGGTGAGCTCGGGCAGGCCCGCTATGTCCAGCCGCCAGCCTTCGTCGTCGGTCAGATGAAAATGGAACGTGTTGAGCTTGTAGCGCGCCATCAGGTCGAGCAGCCGCAGCACCGTCGGCTTGTCCTGAAAATTGCGCGCCACATCGAGCATGAATCCGCGATAGGCGAAACGCGGTGCATCGGTGAGCGTGATCGCGCCGAGCGTTACCGCTTCGCCCGCTTTGTGCTGCAACGGCAACAGCTCGCGCAGCGACTGCAAGCCGCGCGCCACGCCCGCAGCCGTATTGCCGGTGATGCGCACGCCGCTGGCCGGATCGACCGAAAGCGCGTAGGCCTCGGTCGATGTCTCGCCGTCCACCGCGGCTACGCGCAACGTGAGCACGGGCTCCTTCGCACCTTGGCGGGCGCCCGCTGCGATATACGATGCCAGCATCGCACGCGCCTGTGCCGCCTCGTTGGCCAGCGTGGCGTCGGCATCGATGCGCGGCAGCGTGGACCACGTCAACCTGCCCTTGCCGCGAACAAAGTGCCGCGGCGTCGGAAACACCGGCGCCAAATCATTCTCGGCCACGTCGGCAATGATGCGGTTGCGCTCGAAAATTTCCTCGGCCCCGGCCGGTGGCGAATGTTCGCCTGCATCGGGATCGACCTGATCGGCGAGCTTCGGCAAGGTCACGCGGTAGTCGCTGATCGGATGCCCAACGTCGATCGCCGCATCGTTGACGAAATACGGCGCCTTCGGCGCCTTGTCGATGTTGAACATCACCGCCGGATGGATCAGGGTCAGGCGCACGCTGTCACCCGGCGCCAACGCCTTGAACCCAGCGATCGGCCGCAGCCGGAACAGGCCGCCATTGACGCGCTCGACCCGCACATGGCCCGGCATCTCGCCGGTGCGCGCATCGGCGAGACAATCGAAATAGATCGCCCAACCGCTGGCCGGCAGCGGCCGGCTATCGCGATTGGTCAGCACGAACGCCGCTTCGCTGTGACGTTCCGCCCCGCTGTCGGCGACGCCGATCTTCACCGTTTCCCACTGCAACTGCAGCGGCGCCGGCTGTGACGCTGCAAATGCGAACACCGCTTGCAGCAGCAGCGCGAGTACGCAGCACCAACGCGCGCACCGCGTGTTGAACCGTCGGTCAGCACCGTTCATCCGATCTCCCCGCAGGAATTGTCGCGGCGATGGCCCCGAAACTCCGCATCGTCGTTGCCGCGGGAGAATGGCCGAATCATGACAACGTTGTCAACAGCCCTTGCATCGTGCCTTCACGCATGATGCAGCGGCGCGGCCACAGCCAGCCCACCGTGCAACATTTGCAGCTATCCTCAGCGCAACGCCCCAGCCACAGGGATCCGATGAAAGCCCGCATCGCCGTTGTTGTCCTGCTCGCTGCCGCCACGTTCGCCCAGGCGGCCGACAAAACGACCATTACCCACGAAGACCTGTGGCTGATGCCGCGGGTCGGCGCGCCGGTGACCAGCCCCGACGGCAAGTTCGCCGCGTTCAACGTCACCGAGCCGAGCTACAAGAAGGATGAGTCGCGCACGCACCTGTGGCTCGTCGCCACCGACGGCGGCACGCCCGCGCGCCGCCTCACCGCGAGCAAGACCGCGGAGAGCGGCATCGCCTGGAGCGCCGACTCCAGGCGCCTCGCGTTTGCGGCCAAGCGTGGCGATGACAAGGTCGCGCAAATCTGGATTCTCGATCTCGCCCAAGGCGGCGAGGCGATCCGGGCGACGTCGCTGTCGACCGGCGCCGCCGAGCCGGAGTTCTCGCCCGACGGCAAGCGCCTGCTGTTCACCAGCCACGTCTACCCCGGGGCGAAGGACGACAAGGACAACGAGCGCATCGCCAAGGAACACGAGGAGCGCAAGTACAAGGCGCACGTCTACACCGGCTTTCCGATCCGCAACTTCGACAAGTGGATCGAGGACAAACGTCCGCATGTATTCGTGCAGACGATCGGTGCGAACGATGCGCGCGACCTGATCGCAGGCTCCGCGCTGGCGCAACTGCCGGGCTATTCCGCACCCGACGAGAATGCCGGCTCGACCTGGGCGCCCGATGGCCGCAGCATCGTCTTCGTCGCCAGCCGCAACCGCAACCGCGCAGCGTGGCAGTTCACCAACGCCGATCTGTTTCGGGTTTCCGTCGACGGCGGCGAGCCCAAGCGCTTGACCGGCAACGATTCGCTCGACGCCGGCGACAGCTACGGCAAGCCGCGCTTCAGCGCCGACGGCCGCACGCTGTACGCGGCGGTGACGCCACAAACGGGCGCGATCTACAACGCCTCGCGCCTTGCCGCGATCGACTGGCCTAGCGGCAAGCCGCGCGCACGCGTCGAACTGCCGGGAAAACTCTCCGTGGCGAGCTTCGCGCCGGCGCCTGATTCGCGCACGGTGTTCATCACGGCCGAGAGCGAAGGCCAGGAAAAACTCTATCGCGCCACGAACGGTGACAACGAAGCGAAACTGGTCGGCGCGCCGGCGCATGGCACCTGGGCACATCTGAGCGGCGGCGTGAAGTCGCCCATGCTCGTCGCGCAGTACGAATCGGCGACCGAGCCGCCCGAGATCGTGCGCCTCGACGCGTCGGGCAAGATGCAGAAGCTGACGAATTTCAGCGGCGAGCGCGCGGCCAGGCTCGATCTCGCGCCGGTGGAACATTTCGCCTTCACCAACGCGCGCGGCCAGCGCATCGACTCGATGCTCGTCAAGCCGCCGCACTTCGATCCGGCACGGAAGTACCCGCTGCTCGTGGTCATGCACGGCGGCCCGTTCTCGCAATGGCGCGACCAATGGGTGCTGCGCTGGAACTACCACTTGCTCGCCGCGCCCGGTTACATCGTGCTGTTGACCAACTATGTCGGCTCGACCGGTTACGGTGAGGCGTTCTCGCAGGCGATCCAGGGAGATCCATTGAAGGGTCCGGGCGACGACATCAACGCCGCCGCGGACGAGGCGATCAAAAAGTATTCCTTCATCGACGCAAGCCGCCAGTGCGCCGCGGGCGCGAGTTACGGCGGCCATCTTTCTAACTGGATGCAGGCGACGACGACACGCTACCGCTGTCTGGTCAGCCACGCCGGCCTGGTCAATCTCGAAGCGCAGTGGGGCACCTCGGACACGATCTATGGCCGCGAAGTCGGCAACGGCGGCCCGGTCTGGGAACAAGGCGCGATCTGGCGCGAGCAGAACCCGATCCGCTATGCGGCGAAGTTCAAGACGCCCGCGCTGGTCTCGGTCGGCGAGCGTGATTTCCGCGTGCCGATCAACAACGCGCTCGAATACTGGTCGGCGCTGCAGCGCCAGCGTGTCGAGAGCAAGCTCATCGTCTTCCCCGACGAGAACCACTGGGTGCTCAACGCCGAGGACTCGAAATTCTGGTACTCCGAAGTGCAGGCGTGGTTCGCACGGTACTTGAAGGACGAGAAATCACAGCCGTAGAGGGCGCGCGAGGCCGCTTTCCTTCTCGCGGCGAAAAATATGAGAGGCGTCGGCAGGATTCGATGAACCGAGCCCCTACGCCGGGACCGCGGACAGGTTGCCCGTCGTGCGACTTGTGGGAGAATCCAACCCATCGGATTCGGTGACGGAACAAAACCCATGCCGGCATCGATCGCCTCGCTGACAACCCGTGCGCTGGCAGTGCGCGCGCGCCTGCTTGCGCTGCGCCATTCGCGCCGCGCGCGCAAGCTCGCGCTGATCGCCGCGGTCGTGCTGGTCATCTACGCACTGGCCGGGTTCTTTCTGCTGCCCGCGCTGTTGCAGCGCTGGGTCGACGCGAACGCCGCCAGACTGCTCGGCCGGCCCGCGTCGGTCGCCGCGCTGCAATTCAATCCGTTCACCCTCGAGCTCGGCGCCGACCAAGTGCATGTCGCCGACGTGGACGGCAAGGCGCCGTTCGTCGACATAGACCGCCTCGTGCTCAACGGCTCATGGACATCGCTGCTGCGCTGGGCGCCCGTGCTCGACGCGGTTGTGGTCGAACGGCCACGCCTCGCCCTCGCGCGCGCGGCGGATGGACGCTTCAACTTTTCCGACCTGATCGATCGTTTCCGCGCCGCGCCCGCGGCCGCAATGCAGGCCACGCCCACGGAACCGGCGCGTTTCTCGCTGTCGAACATTCGCGTGCACCGCGGCGAGATCCGCTTCGACGACAAGCCGACGAATGCGAGCCACCGTATCGACGACATCGAGATCGGCATCCCGTTCCTCGCCAACCTGCCCGGCGACGTCGACGTGTCGGTGCAGCCGCTGGTCGCGATGCGCGTCGATGGCAGACCGCTGCGCATCGAGGGCCAGACCAAGCCGTTCAAGCACAGTCTCGAATCGACGATCGATCTGACCGTGGACCGCCTCGACCTGCCGCAATACCTCGCCTACGTGCCTGCCGAGCTCCCGGTCGCGATACCGAAGGGCCTCGTTTCGGCCAGCGTGCGCGCGCATTTCGTGCAGGACAAGGCGATGCAGCAACTGCGCCTCGACGGCGTGGTCGTGCTCGACGATTTTGCGATGACGGACAAGGCGAAAGCACCGATCGTGGAAGCCGGCCGCGTCATCGCCTCGTTCGCCGACGTCGAGCCGTTGATCTCGCGCTACCGCTTCGGCAACGTCAATCTCGACCACGCCCGGCTGCGCTATGTCGCGCGACCGGGCGGACGCAGCAATTTCGATGCCTTGTACGCGAAGCCGAAACCGTCGGGCGACAAGGCCCGGGCCAGCGAGTTCGCGATCGCCAACCTCGGACTCGTCGCCGACCGCTTCGACTACGTCGACGAGACCGTCGCCGACGCGACGGCGACCGTCACGCTGACCGACCTTGCGGGTTCGCTGACCGGCCTCGACACGACCAAGGGCACGGCGGCAACAGTCGAGGTGACGGCGAAGCACAACGGCGGCGACCTCGGCACGCGCGGCAAGCTCGACCTGGCCGGGAGCCGCTACGCGGGCACGCTGGACGCGAAGAACATCGGCCTGGCACCGCTGCAGCCGTTCATGCTGCCGGCAGGCAGTCGCGCGACGATCCGCGGTGGGCAGCTCGACAGCGAAGGCAGCTTCGCCGCCGACTGGAAAGGCCTGTTCAACCTGCACGTCGAACCGGCCAGGTTGGCCTTGCGCGACGTGGCCATCGGTCCCAAGGATGCCAAGGAACCGGCGATCGCGTGGAAGGCGCTCGATATCGCGCTGACCCGGTTCGACCTCGCCGCAGGAGAGACCCGACAGGGCGACGTCGTCGTGCACGGCCTGCGCGTCAACGCGCGACGCGAGCACGACGGCCGCTTCGACCTCGCGCGCCTGATCGATGCCGGGCCGGCCACGAAAACCGCGGCGGCGGCGAAATCGGCCAGGCCGGCGCAGCCGTGGAAATGGAGCATCGCGCGCCTCGTTCTCGACGACGCCGGCGCGACGGTCGCGGACCACACCACGGCGAGGCCCACCGCGGTCGTGCTCAAGGCGGTCAAGGGCGACATCGGCGGCTTGAGCGAGGATATGAAACAACCGCTGAAGCTTGCCTTGAGCGGCGCGATCGACCAGGGCAGTTTCGAAGTCGACGGCAGCGTCAGGCCGATTCCGCTCGACGCCGACCTCCGCCTGAAGACGCGCGAGCTCGACATCGCCGGCCTGACCGCCTACGCCGAAGTGCCGCTCAACGTGCGCGTGGCTTCGGCGCTGGTGAGCAGCGACGGTACGCTGCGCTACACCGAGGGCAAGCTGGCGAAGATCGCCTACCGTGGCCGCGCCGCGCTCGGTCGCGCGCGCGTGCTCGACAAGCTGAGCGGCGACGACTTCGCCAGCGTGCGTGCGCTCAACATCGGCGCGATCGACTTTGTGCAGGACGGCAGTGCGCCGATGCAACTCAAGCTCGGCGACATCGCGTTGAGCGATTTCTACGCACGTATCATCATGAACGCCAGCGGCAGGCTCAACCTGTCCGAAGTCGCCGGCACGAACGCGGCGACACCCGTGTCGGTCACGCGGGCGCAGGAGCCGACGAATCCCGCGCCCGCGCCGCAGGCGGAATCACCTGCGCCGCAACAGCCCGCGGCAGCGAAACCGGCGGCAACCATCCATGTCGGCCAGATCACCTTGTCACGCGGCCGTCTCAACTACACCGACAACTTCATCAAACCCAACTACACCGCGAACATCACCCAGCTGTCGGGCAAGATCGACGCGTTCGGCACGGCCGGCGGCGAGCCCGCCGTCGTCACCTTGCGCGGGCGGCTCGACGACAACGCCGAGGTCGACATCGACGGCAGGATCAGTCCGCTCGCACCCGTCGCCTACGTCGACATCAAGGGCAAGGCCGACAGCGTCGAGCTGACCCACCTGTCCGCGTATTCGGTGAAGTACACCGGCTATCCGATCATCAAGGGCCGCCTCAACGCCGACGTGAGCTACCTGCTCGACCAGGGCAAGCTCAAGGCCGACAACCACCTCTACATCGACCAGCTCACCTTCGGCGACGAGAACAAGGACCCGGGTGCGAGCCACTTGCCGGTCAAGCTTGCCGTCGCCCTGCTCAAGGATTCCAACGGCGTCATCGACGTCAACGTGCCCGTGTCCGGCTCGCTCGACGATCCGCAGTTCTCGCTCGGCGGTGTCGTCTGGCGCGCCTTCGCCGGCATGATCGCGAAGGCAGCGACCGCGCCGTTCCGCCTGCTCGCCGCGGCATTCAAGGGCGGCGGCGGCGGCGAAGATCTCGGTTACGTTGAATTCGCGCCCGGTGCCGACCAGCTCGACGATGGCGCACGCGCCAAGCTCGAACAGATCGCCAAAATGCTGAACGCACGCCCCGCAATCAATCTCGGCATCGTCGGCCGCACCGACCCGGCCCTCGATACCAACGGCCTGCGCCGCGTGATGGTCGACGACCTGATCCGGCGCGAATACCTGCACGACCACAGCGACAGCGAGGAAGCCGCCGCGCAGCCGATGCCCCCCGCGGAAACCGAAAAATATCTCGAAGCGGCCTACAGGCACGCCGACTTTCCCAAGGAGAAGACCCTGGGCTTCCTGACCAAGTCACAGCCACCCGAAGAAATGCGCCGCCTGCTCGAAGCCAACGTCGCGATCGACGATTCCTCGATGCTGCACCTCGCCGAACGCCGCGCCGGCCACATCGTCGGCTTTCTCCACAGCAAGGTCGAGGACCGGCGCTTGTGGACGCTCGCACCGCAATTGACGCCCAAGGGCATCGACGACCAAGGCAAGACGACGCGGGTCGATTTCACTCTCCAGTAGCGCTGTACCCGGCCTCTTGCCCGTCCCGATTCTTGCTTGTCATTCGGGCGGATGCCGGGCTTTCAACGGCAAAGGGCTGGCCATCCGGCCTTCGCTCGCTCTGTCCGCTTCCGCTCGGTTTTCCGCGGGCGGCGCGCGGGCTGCGCTCCTTTCTTGTGCAAAGAAGGCGGCCCAAGAACAAGGCCCGGATGCCGCGCTCGCGGCTTCGCCACGAGGACATGCCGGAGTGACCAGCCCGCCGGCTGCGGAGAGCCGCGAGACGGCGCTGAACTAGGGCTCGTCCCGGGCGGACCTCGCTTGCGAGTCTGCATGCAGCTCGAACCACATCGCATTGAGGATCGCGAAGCTGCAAGCGAGTCCGATGCCGAGTATCCAGCTGAAATACCACATGGCGCTCTCTCAATAACCCAGATGGTGTTTGATCTGCTCGAACGTCACCCGTCCGCACAACACACGATAGACCCAGCTCGTGTAGGCAAGCACGATGGGCAGGAACACGACGACGACGATGAGCATGATGCCGAGCGTGCGCTGGCTCGACGAGGCGTCCCACACCGTCAGGCTGCTGCGTGGATCGAGACTCGAGGGTATCAAGAACGGGAACAGCGCGAAGCCGGCCGAAAGGATGGTTCCGGCGCAGACCAGCGAGCTGGCAAGAAACGCGGCGAAGTATTTCTGCGCCGCGATCAGCACGAAGTTGGCCAGCGCCGCGACGAGCGCGAGCACCGGGGCCAGCCAGAACAGGGGATGCGCGGCGTAGCCCGCAAGCCAGCGGCCCTGCAGGACGACCTGCTTGAGCAGTGGATTCGACGGCGCCGCGCCATCGATCGGCGACACGATCGCATAGCCGGGCAGACCGAACGCGAGCACCGCGCCGGCAACCAGGTAGAGCACGAGGAAGGCAAGCGACGCGCTGCGCGCGACCTTGCCGGCGCGCTGCGCTAGCGAAGCATCGGCCTTGAATGCGGCATAGCTCGCGCCATGGGCGAGCAGCATCGTGATGCTGACCAGGCCACAGAGCAGTGCGAACGGCGTGAGCAGGCCGAAGAAACCGCCCTCGTAGCTCATGCGCATCTCCGCATCGAGGCGGAACGGCAGGCCGAGAAACAGGTTGCCGAAGGCGACGCCGAAGATCAGCATCGGCACCAAGCCGGAGACGGTCAACGCCCAGTCCCAGGCATTGCGCCAACGCGCGTCAGCGAGTTTGTTGCGATAGCTGAAGCCGACCGGGCGCAGGATGAACGCCGCCAACAGCAGGAACATCGCCACGTACAGCCCCGAAAACGCGATCGCGTAGACGAACGGCCAGGCCGCGAACACCGCGCCGCCGGCGAGGATGAACCAGACCTGGTTGCCCTCCCACACCGGCTCGATCGTTTCGAGCAGCACGCGCCGCTCCTCGTCGTTGCGGCCGAGCACGCGCAGCAGCGCGGCGATGCCGAAGTCGAAGCCGTCCATGATCGCGAAGCCGATCAGCAGCACGCCGAGGATCAGCCACCACAGCAGGCGCAGGGTTGCGTAGTCAGGCATGTGCTTCTCCCGGCGGCCAGATGCCCAATCCATCAGGTCCGTGCCGCACGTATCGGCGCATCAGGAAGAAGTCGACGACTGCAAGCGCAGTATAGAAAACCACAAATCCACAAAGGGAAAAAAGCACCTGTCCAGCGGAAACCGAGGACACGCTCAGCGCGGTCGGCAGCACACCCTCGATCGCCCACGGCTGGCGCCCGTACTCGGCAACGATCCAGCCGAGTTCGATCGCGAGCCACGGCAGCGGCAGGCTGTACAGCGCGAGCTTTAGATACCAGCGCCGCGTATCGAGCCGGCGTTTCGAGGCCAGCCAGAACGAATAGCCGAACAGCGCGATGAAATAGAGGCCGCAGCCGACCATGATGCGGAACGCCCAGAACAACACGGGCACGTTCGGGATCGTGCTGTTCGCCGCGGCCCGCACGTCGGCCGGGGTCGCCTGCGCTGGATCGGCGATGACCTTGCGCAGCAGCAGCGCATAGCCGAGGTCGGCCTTGTGCGCATCGAAGTCGGCGCGTGCGCGCGCGTCGTTGCGGTCGGCGCGCAGGCGCTGCATCGCGGTGTAGGCGATGCGGCCGCTTTCGATGCGTCGTGCGGCTTCGTCGACGAGCTGGTTGATGCCCGGCAGCACGCCGTCGAGCGAGCGCGTGCCGATGATGCCCATCACCCACGGGACATGGATAGCCAGATGGGTCGTGCGCTCGGCCACGTCAGGCCAGCCGAACGCGGTGAACGAGGCCGGTGGCGTTTCCGTCTCCCACATCGCCTCGATCGCGGCGAGCTTCATCTTCTGGTTTTCCGAGACGGTGTAACCCGATTCGTCGCCGAGCACGACGACGCTGAGTGCGGAAGCAAGACCGAAACTCGCCGCCACCGTCATCGAGCGTTTGGCGAACTCGATGTTGCGGCCCTCGAGCAGGTACCACGCACTGATCGAGAGCACGAACATCGCGCCGAGCACGTAGCCCGCGCTTACCGTGTGCACGAACTTCGACTGCGCGACCGGGTTGAACATGACGGTCGCGAACGAAGTGACCTCCATGCGCATGGTGTCGAGGTTGAATTCGGCACCGACCGGGTTCTGCATCCACGCGTTCGCGATCAGGATCCACAGTGCGGACAGGTTCGTGCCGAGCGCGAGCAGCGACGTGACGATCAGGTGTTTCACCTTGGACAGCCGATCCCAGCCGAAGAAGAACAGACCGATGAAGGTCGCCTCGAGGAAGAACGCCATCAGGCCCTCGATCGCGAGTGGCGTGCCGAATACGTCGCCGACGTAGTGCGAGTAGTACGCCCAGTTCGTGCCGAACTGGAACTCCATGGTCACGCCGGTGGCCACGCCCATCGCGAAGTTGATGCCGAACAGCACGCCCCAGAACTGGGTCATGCGCTTCCAGATTTCGCGCCCGGTCATGACGTATACCGCTTCCATGATCGCCAGCATCCAGGACAGGCCCAGGGTCAGCGGCACGAACAGGAAGTGGTACAGCGCAGTCAGCGCGAACTGCAGGCGCGACAAGATGACGACGTCGTTGTCGATCATGGCGCGGGCTCGCCTCGGCGCTGGCCGGCGGGTTGGCTTGCGGGCGCAGCGGCGGCGGGCGCGCCGCGGATCGCGTCGTACACCTGGTCGGGCGAGGTGTCCGCGCGCGGCTGCGGCGCGACGAAGATTAAGTAGATCGCGGCGAGCAGGACGATCTTGAACACGATCAGCCAGAGCAAGTGGCGGCGGTAGCGGCGCCCCTCGACCGAACGGAACCACGACGGCGCGGAGTCCGTACAGAGAACCACGGCTACTGGCGCATGGCTGAGCATGCGCACAGTCTAACGCGATCGCGAGGCGCGGAAATGCGCTGCGCCGCCGCAGTCCCGCGCGCTGTCGACCGGTATGCCCGCGGCCATCAGCCGAGCCGCGCAGCGAGCACTTGGGCGAAGCGTCGTGCGGCACCTTCGGCATGGGCGAAGAACAGCGAAGGTTCGGTCAACTCGAGTTCGAGTACGCAGGGTTTGTCCGTGCCGTCGCGGATCAGGTCGACGCGCGCGTACGGCAACGGGCCGCCGAACGGAATCGCGGCGATCGCGCTTTCCGCGACGCGCAATTCCTCCGCGGTCGGCGTGCGCGGGGTGATGTGCTCGGCGGCGAACAACGCACGCGTCGGTCCTTCGCCACGACGCAGCAGCGCCCCCTTGCGGATGGCATGGCTGAACTGGCCGTCGAAATGGATCAGCGCGGTTTCGCCGTGTGCGTCGACCCGGTCGAGGTAGGGCTGCAACAACGCGCTGCGCCCCGCCGCGAGCAGGCGCTGCGCGTGCGCGAGCGCGGCGGTGCGCTCCTCGTGTCCGTAGCGCTGCGCATCGCGCGAGCCGGCGCCGACGCTGGGTTTAACCACGAACTCACTGGTCTCGTGCTTGTGCAGAAAGCGATCGAGCAGCGCCGCGGCATCTTCGCCCGGTTCGATGAAATGGCTCGCCACGGTCGCCACGCCCGCGCGCGCGAGGTCGCCGAGGTAGTGCTTGTCGGTATTCCAGCGGATCACGTCGAGAGGGTTGAGCAACTGTGTCGCACGGCTTGCGCGCGCGGCCCAGTCGAGGAATTCGTGCAGGCGCGTCGTGTAGTCCCAGGTCGAGCGCAGCACAGCGAGTCGGTAGCGCGACCAGTCGGCACTTGCATCGTCCCAATTCACGATGTCGAAGCCCAGGTCTTGCGCGCGCAGCGCGTCGGCCAATGGCGGCAGGTCTTCGTCGAGATCGCGCGCCGCGGCGGCGGTGACGAGGGCGATGCGAGGCTGGGGCATGCAATTGTCCTGGGTGGGAAAACATGCAGTTTCCCACGACGCGGACCGGCCTGTCTCGCCACGCCTTGATCCGGGTCAAGGCGAAACCCATTTGACACAGGTACCCTGCTCAGCCCGCGCCCCGATCGTATCCGCCCATGTCCACGCCTTCCCTCGACGAAACCCGCATCGCCACACTCGTCGACCGCTTCTACGACAGGGTGCGCATCGATCCGCGGCTCGGCGCGGTATTCAATCCGGTCGTCGCGGATTGGAATGAACACAAGCGTCTGCTGACTTCGTTCTGGTGCTCGGTTGTGCTGCGCACTGGCACCTATCGCGGCAATCCGATGGCCAAGCATCTGCCGCATGCGATCGACGCGGCGCATTTCGAACGCTGGTTGCAGTTGTGGGGCGAAACCGCGCGCGACGTGCTCGATGCCGACGCGGCTGCGGTCATGGTCGAGTACGCCACGCGCATCGGCGACGGCCTGCGCCTCGGCCTCGGGCTTCCGCGCGCACGCCATGCGCGTGGTCTCGGCATTCCGATCGTCGGAGCGCCGCCGCGCGCGAGTTGATTCGATGTCGCGCAACCGGTACGCCGGCGCCGGATCGAATCAGCTGGAACGAACCATGCTTGTTCGATCGGTTGACAGTCCACTGATCAAAAATCCGTGCGGATACTTCTCTGGGTCGCGCCCCCCCAACGAACGCAGGCAGTCGAGCAATGACCCATCCGGCGGACGAACTCAGACTGATCTTTTTTGTCCCTCCCCATTCATGCCTGTCCAGAAGCCGCACGGTCAAAGATTTTGGTAATTCGGTCCACTCCCGCCCTCGGGCGTCACCCAGGTGATGATCTCGTAGGGATCCTTGATGTCGCAGGTCTTGCAATGCACGCAGTTGGCGGCGTTGATCTGCAGGCGTTTGCCGGCTTTGCTTGATTCGTCGGCGACGATTTCGTAGACGCCGGCGGGGCAGAAGCGCGTGCAGGGGTTCTGGTATTCGCTCGCACACCTGGTCACGCAGACCTCGGTGTCGGCAACATGCAGGTGCACGGGCTGGTCTTCGTCGTGCTCGGTCGCGGCGAAGTAGACGGAAGCCAAGCGGTCGCGCGGGGCGAGCGTGCGCTCGAGGTAGCCGAGGCGCTTCTGGTCCTCGGCGACGGTGTCGCCGGGCGCGACTTTTTTCAGCGAGGACCAGTCGGCATGGTTTTTCAGCGTCCACGGCGAAAGTCCCGCGGTGACGGTTTCCCAGCCCGCGTTGGCAAGGCCAAGCCACAGGCCCTTGTTGAAGCCCGGGCGGATATTGCGCACCTTCTTGAGCTCACTCATCACGACCGAGCCACGCAGCTTCGCGTCCCAGCCGGCCGATGCTTTCGCAGTGATGACATGTTCGGCGGCGAGCATGCCCGAGCGGATCGCCTGGTGCGTACCCTTGATCTTCGGCACGTTGAGCAGGCCGGCGGAATCGCCGATCAGCATCGCGCCGGGCATCTCGACCTTCGGCAGCGACTGGTAGCCACCTTCGACGATGGCGCGCGCGCCGGCCGAGACGATGCTGCCGCCGTCGAGCAGCGGCTTGATGTGCGGATGATTCTTGAGCTGCTGGAATGCCTCGAACGGCGACAGCAGCGCGTCGGAATAGTCCAGGCCGGTGACGAAGCCGATCGCGATGCGGTCGTTGTCGAGGTGATAGAGGAAACTGCCGCCGTAGGTCGCGCCGTCCATCGGCCAGCCGACGGTGTGCATGACCTTGCCAGGCGTGGTGCGGCCCGCGGGCACCTGCCAGAGTTCCTTGATGCCGATGCCGAAGGTTTGCGGATCACGGTCCTTGTCGAGTTCGTATTTCGCGATCAGCTGCTTCGACAGGTGGCCGCGGCAGCCTTCGGCGAGAATCGTGATCGGCGCGACGATGTCGATGCCCTGCGTGTAGCCGGGCTTGTGCGATCCGTCCTTGGCCACGCCCATGTCGCCGATGCGCACGCCCTTGACCGCGCCGCTCTCGTCGAACAGCGGTTCGCTCGCGGCGAAACCTGGATAGATTTCGACACCCAATGCCTCGGCCTGCGGTGCCAGCCACGCGCACAGCGCGCCGAGCGAAACGATGAAGTTGCCGTGATTGTGCATCTGCGGCGGCGTGATCGGCGACTTGATCGCGCGCGCGTGGTCGGGCAGGTACCAGAATTCGTCCTCGCTCACCGGCACGCAGACCGGCGGCGGATTCTTGCCCCACTCCGGCAGCAGTTCGTTGAGCGGCTGCGGCTCGATCACCGCGCCGGACAAAATCTGCGCACCGATCGTCGAGGCCTTCTCGATCACGCAGACGCGGATGTCGGGCTGCAACTGCTTGAGCCGGATCGCGAACGCGAGCCCGGCAGGGCCGGCACCGACGGTGACGACGTCGTATTCCATCACGTCGCGTGGGGTGGAATCGCTCATGCTGGCTCTCTCGCGGACGGGTTGGTATGGAAATGGAATTGTGCGGGTTTGCCGCGTGGGCGGCAATTGTGCATTTGCACGTTCCGCCAACACCAATTCGGTGATAATGCGACAGGGATCGGGGGTATGAGCTGATGAACATCGAATTGAATCCGGATGCCGCGCAAACTCTGAAGCCGTTGCCGCCGCCGGAGGCGCAGCGGTTGCGCGGCGCGGATCTGTGCCAAACCCTGCACTGGCTCGCGGGCGCGCGCGTGAGCGCCACCGCCTTGACCCAAACGTATCTCGACGCGATCGCGGCGCGGAATGCCGAACTCAACGCCTACGTCGCGCTCAATCCCGCCGCCCGAGCCGAAGCCGCGGCCAGCGATGCGCGCCGGGCAAAGGGAAAATTCGGCCGCCTCGACGGCGTGCCCGTCGCGATCAAGGACAACTTCGACGTCGCCGGGCTCGCGACCGCCTGCGGCCTGCCGGGCGCGCATGTGCCCGCACACGCCGACGCGCACGCGGTCGCGCGCCTGCGCGGCGCCGGTGCGGTGATTCTCGGCAAAACCCACGTGCCGGAAGCCGCTCTCGGCGCGACCAGCAACAACCCGCACCTCGGCGCCGCACACAATCCGTTTCGCCATGGTTACCAGGCCGGCGGATCTTCGGGCGGCTGCGCGGTCGCGGTCGCGGCGGGACTTGCCGCCGTCGCCATCGGCTCGGACAGCCTGGGTTCGATCCGCATCCCGGCAAGCTATTGCGGCCTGTTCGCGCTCAAACCCACGCACGGCGAAATTTCCACGCGCGGGATGATTCCCGCCGCGCGCCGCCTCGACTCGGTCGGCCTGATCGCGCGCAGCGTGCACGATCTCGGCGTGCTGCTGCACGTGCTCGGCGGCCACGATCCGGCCGATCCGCGCTCGCGCCGGCGCCGCGTCGATCTCGCCCTGCCCGATTGGGAGCCGGGCAAGTTGCGCGTCGGCCTGCTCGGCGATCCCGGCGCGTTCGGCATCGAGCCCGGGGTGGCGAGGGCATTCGAGCGCGCGTTGATGGTGTTGACCCACGAACTCGAAAACCGTTGCGACGTCGGCTTCGGCGATTTCGATCTGCCGCGCGCGCGACGTGCGGCGTTCTTCATGATCGAAGCCGAGATGCTGGCGACGCACGCGCGCGCGATCGCCGACCCCGCGCATCCGGTTTCGGCCGAGATGCAGGCCTGGCTGGCCTACGCACGCAGCAAGTCCGCCGCCGACTACGTCGCCGCCGATCACCTGCTCGATGCCGCCGTCGTCGCCGCGCGCAGAATGTTCGAGCAGGTCGACGTGCTGGTCACGCCGACTACGCCGCAAACCGCGTTCCCGCTCGAAGCGCCGCTGCCCGACAACGCCGGCGACTTCACCTGCATCGCCAACCTCGCCGGCCTGCCCGCAGTCACGATCCCGATGGGCATGACCCTCGACGGCCTGCCTTGCGGGATGCAGTTCGTCGGCCCGCCCGGCTCGGACCTGCGCCTGCTCGAGCTCGCGGAAGTGTGCGCGGCGGCGCTTGATACGGCACCGGGCTACCCGTGCGGTCAACCCTGACCGCGAAGATCACCCGGCGGCCCTCCGTGGCCGCACTCGTCCGCTTCGTTTTTTCGTGACGACAGGACTCGACTGGCGGCGTTTCGATCTACCGGGGGCCGATGTGCGCCTCGCGCAATTTTGCGACGACGCGCAAGCCGCACGCTGGTTCGCGCGGCTGCATGAGGAAATCCCCTGGGAGCAGCATCGCCTGCGCATCTTCGGCCGCGAAATCGACGCGCCGCGGCTGTCGCGCTGGATCGGCGATGCCGAAGCGGTCTACACCTATTCGGGATCGCGCTTCGTGCCAAGCGCATGGACGCCGGCGCTCGCCGAACTGCGCGCGGTGGTTTGCGCACACGGCGCGGAGTGCTGCAACAGCGTGCTCGCCAACCTCTACCGCGACGGTCGCGATTCGATGGGTTGGCACAGCGACGACGAACCCGAGCTCGGTTCCGAGCCGGTGATCTGGTCTTTCAGCTTCGGCGGCGTGCGCCGCTTCCGCCTGCGCCATCGGCACGATCCGCGCCTGCGTCTCGAACTCGAGCTGGCTGCGGGCAGCCTGCTGCGCATGGCCGGGACCACGCAGCACCACTACCGCCACGACCTGCCGAAAACCGCGCGTACGGTCGCCGCGCGGATCAACCTGACGTTCCGCACCATCCGTGCGCTCGATGGCTGACGCCACAGTTCGCGCCGACAGCGTTGCCGGCGGCGGCGCGCAACGACTTCGATGTCCGCTCCGCGCGGCGATCGCGGATACAATTCGCGGGGTATGGCAACCACCCCGATCTTGAACGAGTCCGTCGACGCGGAGCAGCGTCCGCTCGTGCTCAGCGCGTGCGCGCCGCTGCACGCGCGCATCGCCTTCGTCCTCGAAACCGCGCGCCGGCTGCACCAGTACGGCACGTCAGCGCCGCGCCTGGAAAGCGCGCTGGATCGGCTGAGCACGCGCCTCGACCTCGACGTGCAGGTCTGGTCGAGCCCGACCGCGATCATCATTTCGTTCGCCGACGGCGGCGACCGCGAGCGTGTCGCCGAGACGACGCGTGTCATCCGCCTCTCGCCGGGCGACATCGACCTGCGTCATCTCGCCGAGGTCAACGACATCGCCGACAAGGTGATCGCGGGTGAGCTCGACATCGCGCAAGGCTCGCTTTTGCTGCACACGCTGGGCGATCGCATCGGCCCGCGCGCGCGCGCGCACGAGGTACTCTGCTACGGCCTCGTCTCGGCGACACTGGCCACACTGATGCACGGCGCCTGGGTCGATGTCGCCAGCGCGGGCAGCATCGGCCTCGTGGTCGGCCTGATCGCCGATGTCGCCGCACGCAGCCAGCGCATGCGCCTGGCGCTCGAGGCGCTGAGCGGCCTGGCTGCGACCGTGCTCGCCACGCTGATCAGCGTCCACATCGCCCCGCTGACGTTGAAGATCACGGTGCTGGCCAGCCTGATCGTGTTGTTCCCCGGCATGGTGCTGACGACCGCGGTGCGCGAGTTGTCGACACGCCATCTCGTCTCCGGCGTCGCGCGCTTCGCCGATGCGATCGCGACCCTGATCAAGCTGGCGTTCGGCACGCTGGTCGCGAACCAGTTGTGCAAGGTGCTCGGTCTTGTGCCGCCGTCGGCCGCACTGGCGCCGGTGCCCGACTGGACGGCCTGGGTCGCGCTGGTGTTCGGTGCGTACGGCTTCGCCGTGCTGTTTCGCGCGGCACGACGCGATTTTCCGCTGGTCATGAGCGCGGCCGTGCTCGGTTATGCGATCACCTATTTCGGCGGACGCGAATTCGGCCCCGAGTTCGGCGTGTTCCTCGCCGGGGCGATCATGGGCGCGCTGAGCAACCTCTACGCGCGCATCAGCGACCGTCCGGGTGCGCTGGTGCGCGAACCCGGCATCATCCTGCTCGTGCCCGGCAGTCTTGGATTCCTCACCATATCCGCGATCGTCGGCAGCGACGTGTTCCTCGGCATCAACACCGCAGTCTCGCTGTTCGCGATCCTGGTGTCGCTGGTCGCCGGCCTGCTGTTCGGCGATCTGATCGTTTCCCCGCGGCGCGTGCTGTAAAAAAAGCCGGCGGTTGGCCGGCTTTTTGTTTCCATTCGCGACGCGATCAGATCAGAAGATCCTTTTCCTTCTTGCCCGCGGCCAATGCCGCAGTGAACCAGCGCGGACGCTTGCCGCGACCTGACCAGGTCTCCCCGCGATCGGCCGGGTTGCGATACTTCGCCTTGGCCGGACGGCGCGTCTTGCGCACCGGACCGCGGCCGGCGAACAGCTGTTCGAGCGTGATGCCCTCGTTCTCGAGGATGGCGAGGATTTTCTCGCGCACCTTGACGATATTTTCCTTGGCCAATTCGTGCTTGCGCGATTCGGCACGCTGGATCAATTCGCTCAGCTGATTCTGATTCAAACCCTTGATGTCGATTGCCATTCATTTTCCTCATTCTGGATTGCGCTGACGGATCCATGGGCACGGCGCCACGGAAGCCGGCAGCCTGTGATTGTAATTGGCAAAAAGAAATGGCTCGTTAAAATCGCGAAATCGCGAATCGGCGGCGATTTCAATGCCGGCGGCAAAAGGGTCGGGCTCTATCCGCGCGCCAGCGCAATCACTTCCGCGCGCGTAAGCTGGCGACTTTCGCTGTCGCGACGCGCGCGGTATTCGAACGTGCCCGCGGCGAGGCCGCGTTCGGACACGACGATGCGATGTGGAATGCCGATCAGCTCGATGTCGGCGAACATCGCACCCGGGCGCAGGCCGCGGTCGTCGAGCACGGTGTCGATGCCGGCCGCGTTCAATTCGGCGTACAGAGCCTGTGCGGCCGCGTTGACGTTGGCATCGTTCTTCGGATTGATCATGCACACGGCCACTCGCCACGGCGCCATCGGCTCGGGCCAGATGATGCCGGCGTCGTCGTGGTTCTGCTCGATCGCCGCGGCGACGATGCGCGAAACGCCGATGCCGTAGCAGCCCATCTGCATCGGCCGGTTCTTGCCGTCGGCATCAAGCACGCTCGCGTTCATCGCCTCGGAATACTTCGTGCCGAGCGCGAACACATGACCGACTTCGATGCCGCGCGCGATTTTAAGCGTGCCTTTTCCATCGGGTGACGCATCGCCTTCGACCACCTTGCGGATATCGGCGACGACGTCCGGCTCTGGCAAGTCGCGCACCCAGTTCACTCCGGCGATATGGAAATCGACCTTGTTCGCCCCGACGACGAAATCGGTCATCGCCGCGACTTCGCGATCGGCGACGATGTTCACCTTGCCGCGATCCACGCCGACCGGACCGAGATAGCCGGGCTTGGCGCCGAGCGCGTCGACGATTTCCTGCTCGTTGGCGAGCCGGTATTCGGCAAGACCCGCAATCTTCTGCAGCTTGACCTCGTTGACCTCGTGGTCGCCGCGCACGAGCGCGAGGACGAAGCCTTGTTCGCCATTCACGCAGACCGACTTCACCGTGCGCCTGATATCGATGCCGAGCAGCGCGGCGACGTCGGCGCAAGTCGACTTGCCCGGCGTCGGCACGTCGTGCATCGCCTCGCTCGCGGTGGCGCGCGGCCCCGGCGGCAGCGCGGAGGCGAGCTCGACATTGGCCGCGTAGTCCGACGTGTCGGAAAACACGAGCGCATCCTCGCCCGACTCGGCGAGCACCTGGAATTCGTGGCTGCGGCTGCCGCCGATCGCGCCGGTATCGGCGTTGACCGCGCGGAAGGCGAGGCCGAGGCGGGTGAAGATGCGCGCATACGTCGCATACATGTTGTCGTACTCGCGACCCAGGCTGGCCTCGTCGATGTGGAACGAGTATGCGTCCTTCATCAGGAATTCGCGCGCGCGCATCACGCCGAAGCGCGGGCGGATCTCGTCGCGGAACTTCGACATGATCTGGTAGAAGTTGACCGGCAACTGCTTGTAGCTCTTGAGCTCGCTGCGGGCGAAGTCGGTGACGACTTCCTCGGCGGTCGGCGCGTAGCAGTACTCGGCCTCCTTGCGATCCTTGATCTTGAGCAACTGCGGGCCGAATTTCTGCCAGCGGCCGGTCTCCTCCCACAGCTCGCGCGGCTGCACTATCGGCATCGCCACTTCCAGGGCGCCCGCGCGATTCATCTCCTCGCGCACGATCGTCTCGACCTTCTGCAGCACTTTCAGGCCCAGCGGCGACCAGGTGTAGAGGCCCGCGGCATGCTTGCGCAGCATGCCCGCGCGCAGCATCAGCCGATGGCTGGCGATTTCCGCGTCGGCGGGCACTTCCTTGACGGTGGCGAGATGGAACTGGGACAGGCGCATGGCGGTTCGCGGGACTCGAGAGGGCCCGCGATTGTAGCGGCTGTGCATGGCGCGGCCAAACCGCGGGGCCGCAATGAAACCCGGTTGCCGGGTTCGATCAGCCCGGATTCTGGCAATAGCTGGCAACGCTCTGGCTCGCCGCCGCGGTGCGGTCGGCGCGCGTTTTTGCATCGAGCGGCTTGCCGGTGGAATCGGCGACCTGGAATTTGCTCTGCAGCAGATCGAGCGCGGCGCGCGACTGCTCGCACAGGCGCTTGCGGTTTTCCGGCGTGTCGGGCAGCGCGGTCGGCGCCGGCTCGACCGGCTTGGCGGCGTCGGCCGGTGCCGATTCCGGCTTTTTCTCCGCCGGATCGGCGACCGGGGCCTCGGTGCCGGCCAGGCGTACGCGCTGCGCCGAATCCGCGTCCTGCGGGGCGGTATCGGAGTAGTGGACGACGCCGTTCTTGTCAGTCCATTTGTACAGCTCGGTCGCACTTGCGAAGCCGCCGGCAAGCAGTGCGGCCAGCGCGAACGATGCGCTGGCACGACGGATCGAAACGACGCGGACGCGGGACATGGGTGCTCCGGGGTGGCAAGACGCGGAAGATTCTAGCTCCGCGAGGGCTTGCGGTACACTTTTGCCACCGAGAACTACGGGGACCCGCGTGGATTCCACTTCCGGCCAACCGCCGAAACCGCATCGCGGCATCTACCTGCTGCCGAACCTGTTCACCACGGGTGCGCTGTTTTCAGGTTTCTACGCCGCGCTCGCCGCGTTCGCCGGGAACTACGTCGCGGCCGCGATCGCCGTGTTCGTCGCGGCGATCCTCGACGCGCTCGACGGCCGCGTCGCGCGCCTGACCAATACGCAGAGCGAGTTCGGCGTGCAGTACGATTCGCTCTCCGACATGTGCAGCTTCGGCCTCGCGCCGGCGATCGTGATGTATGCTTGGTCGTTGTCGACACTGAAGGCCTACGGGCCGTTCTGGGGCAAGGTCGGCTTCGGTGCGGCCTTCGTCTATGCGGCCTGCGCCGCGCTGCGCCTGGCCCGCTTCAACACCCAGGTCGGCGTCGCCGACAAGCGCTACTTCCAGGGCTTGGCCAGCCCCGCCGCAGCGGGCTTGCTGATGTCGTTCGTCTGGGCGACGACCGAATACGGCATCGACGGCACCATGGCCCAATTCGTCGCACCGTTCCTGACCGTGCTCGCGGGCGGACTCATGGTCAGCCGTGTGCGCTACTGGAGCTTCAAGTCGGGCCCGAAGTCGGACAAGGTGCCGTTCGCGATCATCCCGCTCGCCGTGCTCGTCCTCGTCGCGCTGTATGTCGACACGGCGCCGGTGCTGTTCCTGATCGCGCTGCTCTACGTGATCTCCGGGCCGGTGCTGACCCTGTGGGGCATGCGCGCGGCGCGCGGCCGCCGCGAGGAGCGCGGCGACGAGAACAAGTCAGGCGCGGAGCCGCCACCGCCGTGAACGCGGCGCGCCCGGTTGCCGCCGATTCGCGCGATGCGGCGCGCGCAGGCGGGCGGCGTGCGCTGGGTTTCCTCGCCGATCTGTCGCAGTCGCTGGCGGTGTCGCTCGACCTGAAGACGACGCTCGGGCCGGCACTCGCGCGCATCCTCGATTTCATGCATGCCGAAGGGGCCTCGCTGTTCCTGCTCGATCCGGCGACGCATCTGCTCGAATGCAAGATCTGCGCGGGCCCGGTCGACATCGTCGGTCTCAAGCTCGAAGTCGGCCAGGGCGTTGTCGGCCGCGCGGTGGCCGAGAATGCGCCGCAGCGCAGCGACGACGCACGCCGCGACACGCGCGTCAACACGCGCGTCGATGCCGAAACCGGTTTCGTCACGCGCGCGATCCTGTGCGTGCCGCTGGCGACCGCGCAGGGCGCGCTCGGCGCGCTGGAAATCATCAATCGCCGCGACGGCGGCGCGTTCGACGACGATGATGCGGAGATCCTGCGCCTGATCGCGGCGCCGATGGCGCTGGCGATCAACAATGCGCGCCTCGCGCTCGAGGTCGCCGAGCAGCAGCGCATCCGCCGCGAGATGACGCTGGCGCGCTCGATTCAGAAATCGCTGCTGCCGCGGCGGCGGCGCGGGCGCTTTCCGCTGATCGGCGTCAACCTGCCGGCGCACGAGATCTCGGGCGACTTCTACGACTATTTCGACCTCGCCGACGGCCGCCTCGCGTTCTTCATCGGCGACATTTCCGGCAAGGGCCTCGACGCGGCGTTTCTCATGGTGCGCGTGGCCAGCCTGCTGCGCTGGAGCGGCAACGCCGCGCCCGCGCCGGCCGCGTGGCTGCGCGAGGTCAACATCGAGTTGTGCAAGACCTTGCAGAACGGTCGCTTCGTCTGCGCCGTCGTCGGCATCTACGACCATCGCACGCGCGCGGCCATCATCGCCAATGCGGGCTTCCCACCCGCGCTGCTCGACCACGGTGGGCGATTCGAGGAATTGCCGGCCGACGGCCCGCCTCTCGGCATCCTCGCCGATGCCGGGTACGCCGAGCGCACGATCGACCTCGGCAGCGCCGCGCTGTACCTGTTTTCCGACGGGGCCACCGACGTACGCGAAGGCGTGCGCGCGCGCCTCGGCGCCGAAGGCCTGCGCGAGTTGATCCGCCGCTATGCCGCACTCGCGCCCGAGCCGCGGCTGCGCGCGCTGATCGGCGAGTTGAAGCGGCGCCGTCTGGTCGACGACACAACCTTGCTGCTGCTGCAGGAGCCGCGCGGCAGCGAAGTACGCGAGCTGCTCGCGCTGCGCTTCCCGGCCGCCCCCGGCGAGATGCGTCGCGTGCGCGCCGAGCTGCGCACCGCGCTCGATGCCGAGGACGTGTCGCCGGAATTGCGCGACCGCCTCGTCCTCGTCGTCGACGAAGCATGCACCAACATCATGCGCCACGCGTACTGCGGCGGCGAAAGCGGAACGATCGCGCTACGCATGACGCGCGAGCGCGACGTGCTCGATTTCGAGCTGCGCGACGAGGCGCCTTGCGTCGACCCGCAGCGGATCCGTCCGCGCGACCTGTCCGAGTGCCGCGCCGGCGGCCTCGGCGTCGCCTTCATCGATGCGACGATGGACGCCTGGCACGTCGAAGGCGTGCCGGGCGGTCGCGGCAACCGTCTGCTCATGCGCAAACACATTCCCGCAAAAACAGGGGGCGACCCGTGAACGCCAACGAATGCACCAGCGAAACCCTTGGCGACTACGTGCTCGTGCGCCTCAGGGGCGAAGTCGACCTGTCCTGGTCGCAGCAGGTACGGCGGGCGATCCTCGACGCACTGGCCGATACCGGCAAGGTCGGCGTCGAATTGTCCGAGGTCAGCTATATCGACTCGTCCGGCATCGCCGCGCTGGTCGAGGGTTTCCAGAACGCGCGCAGCCGCAACCGCAAGTTCGGCCTCGTCGCGGTCAGCGCGGCGGTGATGGCCGTGCTCCAGCTCGCGCGCCTGGATCGCGTGTTTCCGATCTTCGCCGATCTCGACGCAGCAAGGTCGGCGTGAGCATGGATGCGATCACGCGCCCGCTCGAGTCGCTGGGCCGCACGACATTGAAGTCGCTCGCCGGCATCGGTCACGCGGCGATGCTGCTCACGGAAAGCATCGGCTTCGCGCTGACCGGCTGGCGCCGCGGCCAGCCGGTGCGCGTCGCGTCCGTGTTCGAGCAGATGCGCCAGATCGGCGTCGACGCGCTGCCGATCACGGCGCTGCTCGCGCTGGTCATCGGCATCATGCTCGGCATCCAGTTCGTGGCCGCGTTGTCGGAATTCGGCGCGCAGTCGCAGGTCGTCGTCGCCGTGGCCAAGTCGGTGACGCGCGAATTCGGCACGCTGATCACGGCGATCCTCGTCGCCGGGCGTTCGGGATCGGCGCTGGCCGCGCGCATCGGTTCGATGAACGTCTCGCAGGAAGTCGATGCACTCGCGGTGATCGGCATCGATCCGGTGCGCTACCTGGCCGCGCCAGCGCTGTTCGCGATGCTGATCATGCTGCCCGCGCTGACCCTCTTCGCCGACGCGATTTCGATCCTCGGTGCCGCGCTCTATTCCGCGCCCGCGCTCAACGTTTCGCCCGGCGCATATATTGCGCAGACGCTGGCGCAGCTGACGCCGGGCGATATCGGTCAGGGCCTGGCCAAGTCGGTGGTGTTCGCGATCCTGATCTCGCTGATCGGCATCAGCACGGGCTTCTCGGTCGCGGGCGGCGCCGAAGGCGTCGGCCGCGCGACCACGCGTTCGGTCGTGCTGTCGATCTGCTACATCATCGTGGCGGACATGATCTTTTCGTTCTTCCTCAATCGATGACGGGCATCAGCGACAAAACAGTGTGCGGCGTGCGGAATGAGCGCAGAGCCGCGTTGTCGCCGCTGCTTTTTCCGCTCGCCGCCCACCGCTCGTCGCTTGCCGTCGCCCCGAGGTTCCTGTCGTGAATGCCTCCGCTTCGCTCATCGAAGTCTCCCAACTCGAAGCCTGGTACGGTCGCCGCCGCATCCTCAAGGGCGTCGATTTCAACGTACGCGCGGGCGAGATCCGCGTGATCATGGGTGGATCCGGTTCAGGCAAGAGCACGCTGCTGCGTCATCTGCTCGGCCTGCATCGGCCGCGCGGCGGCTCGATCAAGCTGCTCGGCGTCGATATCGGCCGGGCGAGCGAGGCGCAGATGCTCGGCATCCGCCGGCAGATCGGCGTGTCGTTCCAGGGCGGCGCGCTGCTGACCTCGCTCAGTGTCGGCGACAACGTCGCGCTGCCGCTGCGCGAGCTGACTTCGCTCGACGAGAACACGATCCGCATCATGAGCCGGCTCAAGCTCGAAGTGGTCAACCTCGGCGGCTTCCAGGAGCTGATGCCGGCGCAACTGTCCGGCGGCATGATCAAGCGCGCGGCGCTCGCGCGCGCGATCGTGATGGATCCGAAACTGCTGTTCTTCGACGAGCCTTCGGCCGGCCTCGACCCGGTCGTCTCCGCCGAACTCGATGAGTTGATCCTGCGCCTGCGCGACGCGCTGCGCATGACCATCGTCGTCGTCACCCATGAACTCGAAAGCGCGTTCAAGATCGCCGACACGATCACCGTGCTCGATCAGGGTGAGATCCTGATGACCGACACGGTCGACAAGGTGCGTCACGCCGACAACGAGCGCATCCAGGACCTGCTCAACCGGCGCCCGCGCGAGACGCCGGTCGATGCCGACGCCTATCTGCGCCGGCTGACCGAAGAGCATGCCGCGCCGGTTTGAGGGCGGCTTGCGCGAACGCGCTCGCGATGCGGGTCAGCACGTCCGGCCTGCGCTCGATTGCCCTCGCGCCGCCAGCGGCCGTGTATGATTTCGGCATGCGGCGCCAGGGTCGCAACCATTCCGGAGCAGGGCACGGGTGAAACGCGACAACATCAACTACGTGCTGGTCGGCGCCGTCGTCGCGGCGGCGTTCGCGCTGTTGCTCGTCGCACTCGCTGCGATCACCGGGCGCGGCTCGGCGAGCACCGACTACGTCGCGCGTTACCGCAACGTCACCGGTCTGCGCTACGGCGCGCCGGTGTTCTACGAAGGCTTCCGCATCGGCCAGGTCAGCGCGATCGACCCCGAACGCGGCGCGGCCGGGGGCAAACCCGAGACGCGCTACAAGGTGACGCTGGCCGTGCGCCGCGACTGGCCGATTCCGAAGGATTCGGTCGCGCGCCTGACCTCGACCGGGCTGCTCGCCGACGTCGCGATCGGCATCAGCGAGGGCGCGAGCGTCGACGTCGCCAAGCCGGGCAGCGAACTCGCCGGGGTCGAGAACGCCGATCTGTTCACCTCGATGAACACGCTCGCCGCGCAGCTCGGCGACCTCGCGCACAACCAGGTCTCGCCCCTGGTAAAGACGCTGACCACGCATGTCGACTCGATCGCGAGCCAGCTCGACGAAAACACGCCGGAGATCGTCGCCCAGTCGCGCCAGTTGCTGCAGCGGCTGAACTCGGCTTCGAGCTCGGTCGACGACCTGCTCAAGCCGCAGAACCGCGCCGCGATCGGCGCGATCCTGGGCAACGTGCAGACCCTGACCCACGATCTCGCCGAGACCCGGGCCAAACTCAACAGTGCGATCACCCAGCTCGACGAGGTGATCCGCGAGAACCGCCCCGGCGTGCGCGATTCGGTCGATGACCTGCGCGGCATCCTCGCCTCGCTGTCCGAACGCATCGATTCGATCACGCAGAATCTTGCCGTGGCCGCACGCAATTTCAACGAGTTCTCGCGCGAAGTGCGCATGAGCCCGAACCGCCTGCTGATCGCGCCGAAACGCGACAAGGTAGAGGAGGAGCCGAAATGACGTGGTCGCGCCTGTTCGCCGCGTGCGCGGCTTTGCTGACCCTCGCTGCCTGCTCGCCGCCGACCGTTCCCGACGTCACCTACTATTCGCTGCCGCCGATGGCGCCGCCGCCGCACCTGCAGAAGCCGCTGACGGTGCTGCCGATCGAGGTGGCCACGTTCCGCTCCGAAGGTGTCTACGCCGAGCAGTCCGTGCTCTACGCGACCACGCCCGATGCCGGCGCGCTGCGCGCCTACCACTATCAGCTGTGGAGCGATCCGCCTTCGCGCGGCCTGCAGGCGCGACTGACCAACCGCTTGCGCGAAGCGGGAGTCTCCGCGCTCGTCACCGACCGCCTGCCGGCGAGCGTGCAAGCACTGCGCATCAAGGGCCGCATCCTGCGTTACGAGCGCGTGCCGCAGGCGCAGGGCGCCGTCGCCCAGGTCGCGTTCGAGATGCGCGTCGAGCAGGACTCCGGCGAACCGCTGCTCGAGCAGAGCTACCGTGCCGAGCAGGCCGCGTCGGGCGAGACCATGGCTGCAACCGTGCAGGCCTTCGGTGCCGCGGTCGACGCCGCGTTTGCGCAATTCCAGGCCGACCTCGTCGCGCTCGAAGGCGGCAAGTCGTGATGGACGCGACGCGCCTGTCCCTGCTCGAAGCGATGGGCATCGATGTCTATGCCCTGCGCACACGCGGCACATCGGCCGCGCCGTCGGTGATGACGGTTGACGCCGACGTCGGCAACCCGGCCAAACTGGCCATCGTCTGCGCGCGCGGTGTGCGCGCCGATGCGCGGCTCGCGCGCCTGTTCAAGCACTTGCCGCAAACGCTGGGCGTCGCCGCTGCCGCGATCGAATGGCTCGAAGCCGGCGCGGAGGGCGAGCTCGTGGGCACGGCGGATGCGCCCGCCTATCTCGTGATCGGCGCGGCGATGGCCCGCGCGCTCGGCGTGCATTTGTCCACGATGCAGCAGAATGCGGCGACGATCGCGGTCACCGCCGATCCCGCGTTGCTGCTCTGCGCGGCTGCGGACAAGCGCGCGCTGTGGCATTCGCTCAAACCGCTCGCGCGCCGGCTGCGCGGAACCGCGGGCTGAGGCGATGGTCGCGATTCTCGCCGAACCGCGCTCGCAGATGCGCGCCATGCGCATCGATGACATCGACGCCGTCGCCGCGATCGAATCGGTCGCCTACGAATTCCCGTGGACGCTTGGCATCTTCGGCGACTGCCTGCGTGCGGGCTATGAATGCTGGGTGCTGCAGCGGGGCGAGGAAGTTCTCGGCTACGGCATTCTTTCGGTCGCCGCGGGCGAGGCGCATCTGCTCAACGCCTGCATCGCACCGGCGCATCAGGGCCGCGGTCACGGCCGTCATCTGGTCGGGCGCATGATCGAACTCGCGCGCTGGCATCGCGTACAGCGCATCTTCCTCGAGGTACGCCCCTCGAACCTCGCTGCCGTTGCGCTCTATCCGACGCTGGGCTTCAACGAGATCGCCGTGCGGCCGAACTATTATCCGGCCAAGCACGGACGCGAAGACGCGATCGTGATGGCAATGGAGTTGCTGCCGCCCGAAAGCTGATCGCCGCCACCGGTCATGCCGCGAGTGACCGGCTGGCACGATTGCCTGCGATAATGCGCGCGCCAGCGCACAGCCACGTCATGACCGAACCCGGCAGTACCCTCCCTCATCGCCCCGCCTCGTCCGGTGCGCTCGCGCGCCTGCGCTGGCTTGTGCCGTTGGCGTTCCTCGCGGTGACCGGCTGGCTGCTGTGGCACGAGATCGGCACGCAGTTCGACCTGCCCGAGATCCAGCGCACCCTGCTCGACGTACCGACCGCGCCGGCGCTGGGCATCGCCCTGCTCGCGCTGTTCGCGGTCGCCTTTACCGGCCTCGTCGACGGTCTGATCGGGCATTGGCTCGGGCTGGGCCTCGCCTGGCGCGACTACCTGCGCCTGTCGTTCGTGGCCAATGCGCTGGCGAACACGCTGAACCTTTCCGGGGCGATGGGCGCGGGCATCCGCTTGATGGGGCTGACCTCGCACAAGGTGCACCTGCCGCGTGCGGCGGCGCTGATCGGCATGCAGGCGCTGTCGCTGCCGCTCGGCCTGTCGCTGCTCGTCGTGCTCACCTTGATGACGCATTCACTGCCGCTGACCGCGAGCACGACCGAACGCACGATCGCCTACCTCGTGCTCGCCGCGGCCGCGCTGTATCTGCCGCTGTATTTCGTGCTGACTACGCAGCGGAAACTGATGCGCTGGCTGCCGCACGATCTTGGTCTGCCGCCGCTGCGCCTGAAGATCGAACTCGTCGCCGTCTCGCTGCTTGACTGGATCCTCGCAGCGGCAGTGCTGTGGGCGTGTTTCTACATTTCCGGCGCGCACGTCAAACCCGGCCTGCTGCTCGGCGCGTTCGCCGGCGCATCGGTGCTGGGATTGGTCAGCCAGGTGCCGGGCGGCCTCGGCGTGTTCGACGGTTTGATTCTGATCGCGCTCAAGGACGCCGGTTACGACCCGCCGGTGATCGTGTCGGGCCTGATGCTGTTCCGTCTCGCCTACTACCTGCTGCCGCTGCTCGCCGGGCTCTACCTCGGCTCGGAGATGTTCACCCAGAACTCGCAGGCGCTGGCGCGGCTGCGCCTGCGCCTCTCCGGCCATCCGCTGTTCGGCCTGCTCGGCCTGCCCGCGGTGCTGCTCGCCGACCTCGGCACGCGCTTGGTGGCGATCCTGACCTTCCTCGCCGGCGCGCTGCTGCTCGCTTCCGCGGCGACGCCCTCGGTGATCGAGCACGTCAACGTCGTGCGCCAGCATCTGCCGATCCTGTTCGTCGAGAGCGCGAGCTGGTTCTCGATCCTCACCGGCGTGCTGCTGCTCGGCCTCGCGCGCGGCATCGACGGCCGCCTGCGTGTGGCCTATCGCCTGACCATGTGGCTGCTGCTGATCAGCGCCGGTCTCGCGGTGACCAAGGGCCTGCATTTCGGCGAAGCGCTGTTCCTGATCGCCGTCGCCTTGCTCCTGCGCACGCGCAAGCGCGTGTTCATGCGACGCGCGATGACGCTCGGCGCGATGACGCAGGCAGGCTGGTACGCAGGCCTCGCCGTCTGCGTGCTGGTGTTCTTCGCGGTCGGCGCCGCGCAGGTGCTCGGCGATGACTCGTTCGACCTGTTCTATTTCGGTTTCGGCGAGCACACCTCGCGCATCGGCCGCGGCCTGGTCGCCGCGACCTTCGGCCTCGTCGTCTATTTCATCTGGCAGTTCTTCGCCGTGCGCAGGCCGGAACTGTCGCTGCCCAACCGCGGCGACCTCGAACAGGCGCGCGCGATCTACCGCGCGCATGGCGGCGGCGAGTTCGCCCATCTCACTTTCATGCGCGACAAGCATCTGTTCTGGGCCGCCGACCATCGCGCCGTCGTCGCCTACGGCAGCGTGCGCAACCGCCTCGTCGCACTCGGCTCGCCGTGCGGACCGGAGAGCCTGATCGACCAGGCCATCCTCGAATTCCGCCGCCACGCCGACACGCAGGACCGCGTGCCGATTTTCTACGAAGTGCTCGAACCGGACCTCTCCCATTTCCACGACGCCGGCTTCGACCTGTTCAAGCTCGGTGAACTCGCGATCGTCAAGCTCGACGAATTCTCGCTCGCGGGCAAACGCTGGGAGGACCTGCGCCAGGCGGTCAACCGCTCGGTCAAGGAGCGGCTGACGTTCGAGATGATCGCCCCGCCGCACGATTCGACGCTGATCGCGGAAGTGCGCGAAGTCTCCGATGCGTGGCTTGCCGACAAGGGCTCGGTCGAAAAAGGGTTCTCGCTCGGCCGCTTCGACGGCGACTATCTCGACTGGAGCGCGCTCGCCCTCGTGCGCCGTGCCGGTTGCCTGATTGCCTTCGCCAATTTCGTTCCCGGTTACGGGCCGAACGGCACCGCCAGCGTCGACCTGATGCGCCATGTGAGCGACGCGCCGCGCAGCACGATGGATTTCCTCTTCGCCAAGGTCATGCTGTGGGCGCAGGCGCAGGGCTATCCGCAGTTCAGCCTCGGCATGGCGCCACTGTCGCGCGTCGGCGACAACCCGTACGCGCGCATCAATGAACGCCTCGCCTCGCTCGCGTTCCGCTACGGCAACAACCTTTACAACTATCAAGGCGTGCGCCGCTACAAGGACAAGTTCAAGCCGGAATGGATCGGCTCTTACCTCGCCTACCCACGCGGCGCCTGGGTGCCGGGCCTGCTGATCGATATCGCCGCGCTGGTCGCGGGCGGTTACGGCCGGTTCCTGTTCAAGCGCTGAGAATCCGCCCTCAAAGCCGCTGCGCTTTGACAGCGGATTCTGAACGCCAGCCCGAAAGTCGGGATGCGGCGGCGCAGCATTTCGCGTATCCTGCGCGCCCTCGCCTGCAAACATCGACGGAAGACATCATGGGCCTCGACCTCGTCCCCAGCGGCCGCGACGTGCCGAACGAAATCAACGTCATCATCGAAATTCCGAAGGACGCGGAACCGGTGAAGTACGAAGTGGACAAGGCCTCGGGTGCGATCTTCGTCGACCGCGTGCTGTCCACGCCGATGCGTTACCCATGCAACTACGGCTACGTGCCGAACACGCTCGGCGGCGACGGTGATCCGCTCGACGCGCTGGTGATCCTGCCGCTGCCGCTGGTGCCGGGCTCGGTGATCCGCTGCACCCCGGTCGGCATGCTCAAGATGACCGACGAGGCCGGCGCCGACGAGAAACTCGTCGTCGTGCCCGTGACCAAGGTGTTCGCCGGCTACGCCAACATCACCGACATCGGCCGGGTGTCGGCGCACTGGCTCGAGCGTATCGGCCACTTCTTCGAGCACTACAAGGATCTCGAGAAGGGCAAATGGGTGAAGATCGATGGCTGGGCAGGCGCCGAAGCGGCGAAGAAGGAGATCCTCGAGGGCGTGAAGCGCTACGAGGCGTCGCCGGAAAAGCCAAAGTTCTGACTTCTCGCGACGACGCGCGATTTCGGCGGGTACGCCCCGACTGCGCACGCAGCGGCGCTCAATCTTCGCTCCTGGTTTCCTCTTCGGCCTTTCCCTGCGGCGCAATGCGCGGGCCGCTGCACAGGTCCGCCGCACGCCAGATCAGGATGCGGCCTAGCCGCCAGGGCACTTCCGTTTCGGGTTTCACCGGGACGCCGTACTTGGTGTAGAACGTCACCACTTCGCCGTCGGGATGCGCCGCGCACCAGGTGTACAACTGACCGAGGTTGATCGCCTCGAACGGCTGCTTGAGCCGGCCCGGAAATTCGAACAGGCCGTGATGCCAGCCGAGATGCACGATCGGCTTGCCGGCTTGCTGTGCGGCGCGAATGCGATTCGCTGTCGCACTCACGTCGAGCGTCGGACCGACCGCCTGCGCGATCGTAAGCATGCCCAACGCCGCCGCCGCGACGCTGGCCAGCGCGACCGCGACCAGTTGCCTGTACGCACGCCGGTGCACGAGCAGGAATACCCCGAGCGCTGCAATCAACGCACCCCAGAGCGGCCAGATGCCGCCGAGCACCGCCTGCTCGTCGGCGGAAAAACTGCCGCCGTGCACGAGCCCGCGCAAACCCGGTACACTCGCCGCATGCTGCGCCAGCCACGGCGCGGCACAAAGGAAGACGCCAACCAATCCGAGCAGCACTGCAAACAGGCGTCCGCGCACACGCGCCGCATCGTCGCGCAGCACCAGCGCGAAGTACAAGGCGAGGCCCGGCAGCAACGGCAACAGATAATGCGGCTGCTTGCCGCTGGCGAAACAGAACAACACGAATGCCGGCACGAACCACGCAACGGCGAAACGCGCGGCCTTGCTGCCCGCCAGATTGTCGCGCCAGGCGCGCCATGGTGCGCGCAAGCTCAGCGTCCACGGCAGGATCATGAACGGCAGCACCATGAAGTACCACCAGATGGGCCGCGCATGGGCGAAGCTCTGGGTCATGCGCTCGGCAGTCTGATGGAACACGACGTCGTTGACGTAGCTCCAGCCGCCGGCCGAGACCATGTAGACGAGGCCGACGCCGACACTGGCGAGAACGCCGGCGAACACGGCGGCATACCATCGCAGTGGCGCTCCGCGCGCAGTCGCGCTCCACCACGGCCCGAGCAGGCCGACGAGGCCCGCATCGAGCAGCATCACCGGCCCTTTGTTGAGCAAGCCCAAACTCAAGCCCGCCGCGAAAATCGCAATGCCGCGGCCCCAGCGTCGCTCGTCGAAGTCGATCAGTCCGTGCAGCGCGAGCAGGACACAGGCGGCGAGCACGACGTCGAACATGATCGCGCTGGCAAACACCGCGAAGAACATCATGCCGGCGAAAATTTGCGCGGCGCGGGTGGCGAGCCTGCCGTTCGCTGCGCCATCCGCCGGGTCGAGGCGGCGCACGAGACGCTCGAACATCAACAGCGATACCAGCGAGACGACGAGCATGCCAAGGCGCACGATCCACACGTTCAGGCCGGCCGCCGTCCAGGCGATATTGATCAGCCAGAACAACAGCGGGCCTTTGTGCGAATACAACTCGCCGTTGAGATGCAGCAGAAGCCAATCCGGCGAATTGCGCAATTCCCACGCCACCGAGAGATAACGCGTCTCGTCGATGGGCAACGCCGGCAGAAACAGCGCTACCGGCAGCAGAATCAGAAACCAATGCAGGCGCCAGTCGGCGAAAAGCTTGTTCATGGATTTGTCATCGAATGGCGGTGGGCCATCAGCCCCGGTTCAACAAGTTTTTCAGATCGATGATCGCCGCGTTCGCGCGCGAGACGTAGTTGGCCATCACCAGCGAATGATTGGCGAAGAAACCGAACGGACTGCCGTTGAGGATCACCGGACTCCATACCGGCTTCTGCGATTCCTCGAGCTCGCGGATCACCTGCTTCAGGCTCACCATCGCGCCCTTGCGCTCGAGCACGGGGCCGAAGTCGACCTCGATCGCCTTGAGCTGTTCGAGCAGCGCCCAGGTGTAGCCGCGCGACTCATAGAAGATGTCGTCGATCTTGTACCACGGCGTCTTCACCACCTGCTGCCCCTGCGCGTTCTGCATCAGCGCCGTGCCGGCCGGTGTCTCGCCCTGCAATTGGATCTGGCCGACGCTCGCGGACAGGCGCTGCGACAGCGAGCCCAGGCGCGTGGAGACGACGTCGAGATAGTCGGCGAGGCTGTCCGCGCGCGCATAGAACTGCGCACCATTCGGATCGTTCTTGCCGAGGCGCGTGAAGTAGCCTTCGACGCGAGCGATCGCCTTGCGGTACTGGCCTTCGGAGCTCGGCAGCAGCCAGCGGTCGTTCGGCGAAGAGAACAAAGGGTCGGCTTCCCTGAGGTCGACGTCCTCTTCCGACTGGGACTGCGAACGCGCGAACTTGTTGCGCATCTCGCGCGCCAGGTCGCGCGTGGCGGTGAGCACGCCGAATTCCCAGTTCGGCACGTTGTCCATGAGCACGCCCGGCGGGAACTTGTCGTTCGAGATGTAGCCGCCGCGCTTGTCGAGCAGGGTCTCGGCACTGCCGATCAAGGTTGCAGTGACGGTGCTGCCGGTGACGACCGGCTGGTTGTGCCGCGCCGAACGCTCCTGGGCGAACTTGACCACATCGAACTGCGCCGGCTCGTAGCTCCACCACCACATCAGCGCAAGCACGACGAGCACGTACAGGGCGACGACGACGGCGATGCCACGCAGCCAGTAGCGGCGGCCCGAGGAACGAGGGGTCGGGATCGCGTTCATGGAGCCTCCTTACCGGTCTTGCGGACCCGCATTGTGCCGCAAAGCGCGCCGCGCTTGCATGCATGCCGAAGCAGTCGAGGGGCTGCCGTTCAGCGCGCGGCGAACCTGTCGCTGCGCGCGATCGTCTCGGCGAGACCGGGCAGCACCGCTTCGATCGCGGCTTCGTGCCGGCGCCATTTTTCCGGATCGGGTTTCGACACGGTGTAGCGCGACAGCGGCAGCTCGGCTTCGAGCGGACGGTCCCAGGCAAATTCGACTGCCGCACACAGGCGCGCGATTTCGGCCGCGGGATCCGCGGTCAACGCATCGTAGCGCGCGACGTGCACACGCTCGCGCGGCATTGCGCCGAGATCGTCGAGCAGCGCCTGGGTCACCGCCTGCCACTGCGCCGCGACGATTGCGTGCAGCGGCCGGCCATTCAATTCCCGCCAGCCCGGCGTCAGCGCGAGCGACCACGGCAGGCCGTTCCAATCCGGCAAATTCGGATAGGTGCGGAAGCCCCCCGAGTTCCATGCTTCGATCATGCTCGCCAGCACCTGACGCACGTCGCGATGCAGATAGATGAACTGCGCCTCGGGGAAAACCTTGGCGAGAAACGGGATGCGCAGGGAGTTCTTCGGCGTCTTCTCGAGCAGACGCAACGGCCATTGCGTGGGCGGCGTGCCGTCGCGGTCGCGCAGCGCGGCGCGAAAACGCGCGCGCAGTTCCTTGACCACATCGCTGCCCGCGGCGTCGACGTCGAGACGATTGGAAGCGAAGCCGCGCACGCGCGGATGCAGCACGCCGATACCCTCGATCAGGCCGTGGCTCTCGTCGCCGATCGTGTAGACGCCTTTCGCGCGCGCCAGCGTTTCGAACAGGAAGGTCGAGCCCGAGCGCGGCGGCGAGACGATGAACACCGGACGGTCGAATTCCGTGTCGCGCGACGACTTCGCCTTGCGTGGCGCATCGCGCGGCTCGCCGAAAATCACCGGTGTCGACTCGTCGATCAGCGCCGAGCCGACCACCATCACCATCAGCACCTTGTGGAAGTCGAGGTCGTTGGTCAGGAACAGGTGACCGCGCAACGGCTGCATCTGCTCGACGAATTCGTCGAGCACGCGGCGGAACCCCGCGCGACCCGCTGGCGCATCGCCGTGACGCGACCACAGCGCCTGCCAACGGCGCATGCAGTGCATAGCCGCCTGTTGCGCTTCGGCAATCGCCGGCTGCTGCGGGCGCAACTGTCCGAACAGGAACGACAGGTGCGAATGCAGCTCCCACGGCGACATCACCGCGGGCGAATTCACCGACTCGAACTGCAGCTCGCCCGCGTCGCCCGGCTGCGGCGCGACGAGCTGCGCCTGCCAACCGGTCGGGTTCAGATGATGCGGACGCGAACGCGCCATGTGCTCCCAGAAGCCCTCGCCGCCTACCGTGTCGGCAACGAGGTGGATGCGCACGTCGTCGCCCTGGTTGAGCACTCGGTGCAGGCGCCAGGTATCAAAGATCCAGCACTCGCCCGCACCCATGTTGATCTCGGCATCGCCGCAATGAAAGCGCACGCCGGGCTGGGTCACGATCGGCACGTGCACGCGCATGCGTTCGGCCCAGTAGTAGGCCTGGTCGATGTGCGCAGTGACTTCGGCCTGACCCGACAGACGCATCAGGCGCGTGCGCCCGAGCACCACGCCGAGCGAGGCGAGCACCTGCCGCAGATACGGCAGGCGCGCGAGCAGCGGCGTCGGCCGCATCGGCCCGACCAGGCCGTCGTTGTCCTCGTCTCCGTCCACGGCGACCAACGGCAGCGCGGAGTTGCCGGGGAAGCCCTGTGGATGCGGTCGCCATTCCGCTTCCTCAATCGCGGCGACTTCGGCGGCCAGCGCCGCGGCATCGAAACGCAGCGGCAGCTGAATAAAGGGGAATTGCAGCCTCAAGAGACCTTCTCGCTGCCAGCCTGCAGATAGACTTCGCCGCCTTTTTCGCGAAACTCGCGTGCTTTCTCCTGCATGCCCTTGGCCAGCGCATCGGCCTCGTTGGCGACGCCGTGGTCCTTGGCGTAGTCGCGCACGTCCTGGGTGATCTTCATCGAGCAGAAATGCGGGCCGCACATCGAGCAGAAATGTGCGTGCTTGGCGGCCTCTTTCGGCAAGGTTTCGTCGTGGAATTCCTGCGCCTTTTCCGGATCGAGACCGAGGTTGAACTGATCGTTCCAGCGGAACTCGAAGCGCGCCTTGGACAGCGCGTTGTCGCGCACCTGCGCGCCAGGGTGGCCCTTGGCCAGGTCGGCGGCATGCGCGGCGATCTTGTAGGTGACGATGCCGTCGCGCACGTCCTGCTTGTTCGGCAGGCCAAGGTGCTCCTTCGGCGTGACGTAGCAGAGCATCGCCGTGCCGTACCAGCCGATCATCGCAGCTCCAATGGCGCTGGTGATGTGGTCGTAGCCCGGCGCGATGTCGGTGGTCAGCGGGCCCAAGGTATAGAACGGCGCTTCGTGGCATTTCTCGAGCTGGCGCTCCATGTTCTCGCGGATCAAATGCATCGGCACGTGGCCGGGGCCTTCGATCATGGTCTGCACGTCATGCTTCCACGCGATCTGCGTCAGCTCGCCGAGCGTGTCGAGCTCGGCGAACTGCGCCGCATCGTTGGCGTCGGCGATCGAGCCGGGGCGCAGGCCGTCACCGAGCGAGAAGGCGACATCGTAAGCTTTCATGATCTCGCAGATGTCCTCGAAGTGCTTGTAGAGGAACGACTCCTGGTGATGCGCAAGGCACCACTTCGCCATGATCGATCCGCCGCGCGAGACGATGCCGGTGACGCGTTTGGCGGTCAACGGAATGAACGGCAGGCGCACGCCCGCATGGATGGTGAAATAGTCCACGCCCTGCTCGGCCTGTTCGATCAGGGTGTCGCGGAAGATTTCCCAGGTCAGTTCCTCGGCCTTGCCGTCGACCTTCTCCAGCGCCTGGTAGATCGGCACCGTGCCGATCGGCACCGGCGAGTTGCGGATGATCCATTCGCGCGTCTCGTGGATGTGCTTGCCGGTCGACAGGTCCATCACGGTGTCGCCGCCCCAGCGGATCGCCCAAACCATCTTCTCGACTTCCTCGGCGATCGAACTCGTCACCGCCGAGTTGCCGATGTTGGCGTTGATCTTGGTCAGGAAGTTGCGGCCGATGATCATCGGCTCGCTTTCCGGATGGTTGATGTTGCACGGAATGATCGCGCGGCCGCGCGCGACTTCGCTGCGCACGAATTCGGGCGTGATGATTTTCGGAATCGCTGCGCCGAACGATTGGCCGGCATGCTGTCGGAGCAGGTCGGCATCGCGCAACGCGTCGAGCTTCTGGTTCTCGCGGATCGCGATGTATTCCATCTCCGGCGTGACGATGCCGCGGCGCGCGTAGTGCATCTGCGAGACGTTCGCGCCGGCCTTCGCGCGCAGCGGCGCGCGCGTGTGCGGGAAGCGCACGCCGGCCAATTTCGGATCGGCAGCGCGGCGGCGGCCGAATTCGCTCGACAGGCCCTTCAGGGTTTCCGTGTCGCCGCGCTCTGCGATCCAGTTCGCGCGCAGCGGCGCGAGGCCGGCGACGAGGTCGATGCGCGCGCCCGGATCGGTGTACGGGCCCGACGTATCGTACACTGCCAGCGGCGCGTTCTTCTCCGCGCCGAACACCAGCGGCGTATCGCTCAGCGCGACTTCGCGCATCGGCACGCTCAAGTCGGCACGCGAGCCCGGGACGTGAATCTTGCGCGAACCCGGAATCGGACGCGTAACCGCTTCCGACAGCGCGGTCGTGTCACGGATCAGGTCGGCGGCCAGTGCATTCATTCTCAACTCCTCTCTCAAAAAGCCTGGATCGAAGGTGCTTTTTGTGGAGAGTCCGCACAAGGATGTGCGATCTACTCTTCGCGCGCAGGGAGGCACGCAAAAATACCTATGACCCGGATCACGTACGAAGGGTTTTTCCCAGTTTCCCGGTCTCTGCGGAAAACACCCCCGCTTCATGAATACTATTGAAACACGAAGCGCCGGCGCTGGCGAGCCGCGACGAAACCCGGCGCCCGCGCGTCTTGTCTATCGTTCGCGCAGGCCACAGAGTATCCGGGCCTGGTTCAATCCTCGAGAGGTTTGCCATGAAGACATACCGCCATTCGATGTTCCGCCCGCTGCTCGCCATCGCCGCAGCCTGCCTGACCCTGGCCGCCTGCGTGGCGCCGGGGCCGAAGAAGGCGTTGCCCGAACGCGTCCAGGTCAGCTGGGCACCGGACAACCAGTTGACCGAGGTCAGGAACAACTCGTTCCAACGCGGCTGGCTGAAGCCGGAAGACTGGCAGAAGACGCTGTCCACGTACCTGCGCCAACGTGCGGATGCCATCCTGCCGCCGGGGCAGAAGCTCGAGGTCAAATTCGAGGACATCAAGCTCGCCGGTGACTTCGAGCCATGGCATGGCCCCAACGCGCAAGACATTCGCTTCATGAAGGACATCTATCCGCCGCGCGCGACGCTGCACTATCGCCTTACCGACGCAAGCGGCGCGACGATCCGCGAGGGTGAGAGCAAGCTCAGCGACCTGGCCTACCTGCAGCGTACGACGGTCGCGAACTCGACCGATCCACTGCGCTACGACAAGCGCATGCTCGACGACTGGCTGACCAAGGAATTCGTGCGCAACCAGTCGTGAGGTCCCGACCGGACCCGATCCGGGAATCAGGACATCGTGTTCGGTGCGCCGCGCGGCATGGCGCCGCGCCGTCGCCGCGCGGCGGATGCAGCGGTTCGAACAGGCTTTGACCGGAGCGCGCCGACGGGCTGTCCGCGCCACGCAGCCGTCGGCCGCCATGCGCGGTATGCCCCGAGTTGCCGTCGACGTAGTCGGCCCACCCTCACGCGGCACGCCCGGATCGCGGAACTCCGCATTCCCCGGTACGGCGCCCCCGCGCTTGCGTCACCTTCGCAATGACGGCGAGGGCAAAACCGGACATGCGACGAAGAAACCGGTTTCGCCGCGCGCCAATTTCGGCTATGACTACCAAGGTCAGATACCCACTCCGATCGAGGCCAGAAATGACGACCACTCCGACGCACCTGAAGTTTCCGCTTTTGTTCGCCGCGATCGCCGCGACTTTCGCCATGTCGGCGGCCTTCGCGGCCGGCGGCGACGTCAACGCTCGCGTCGCGCGCGTACTCGCGCAGACGCCGCTGATCGACGGCCACAACGATCTGCCCTGGGAGATCCGCACGCGCTTCGGCGGCGACGTGACGAAGATCGATCTCGCCGCGGACACCTCGAAACTTGCCGCGCCCGAAGGCGAGGCGAAGCTGATGACCGACATCCCGCGCATGCGTGCCGGCCATGTCGGCGGCCAGTTCTGGTCGGTGTGGATTCCGGTGTCGCTGAAAGGCCCCGAGGCCGTGCAGGTCACGCTAGAGCAGATGGATATCGTCAAGGCGATGACGGCGCGCTGGCCGCATGATTTCGCCATGGCCTACAGCGCGGCCGACATCCGCCGCATCCACAAGGAAGGCAAGATCGCCTCGCTGATCGGTATCGAGGGCGGCCATCAGATCAACGACTCGCTCGCCGTGCTGCGCGAGTACTACGACGCCGGTGCGCGCTACATGACCCTGGCGCATTCCTCGAACACGGACTGGAGCGACTCGGCCACCGACGCGCCGGCGCACCACGGCCTGACGCCGTTCGGCAAGGAAGTCGTGCGCGAGATGAACCGGCTCGGCATGCTCGTGGACCTCTCGCACGTTTCCGACGAGACGATGAACGCCGCGCTCGACGTGTCGCAGGCGCCGGTGATTTTCTCGCACTCGTCGGCACGCGCGATCGACGACCATCCGCGCGACGTCTCCGACGAGATGCTGCATCGTGTCGCCAGGAACGGCGGCGTGGTCATGGCCAACTTCGCGCTGGACTATGTTTCCGACGCGCACCGCCGCTGGAGTGCCGACCGCTCCGCCGAGCAGGCGCGCTACAACAGTCCGCCGTTCGGCGGCCTTTACATCGGCAATCCCGCGCGCGCCAAGGCCGCGCTGGCCGAATGGGAGAAGGCGCACCCCGCGCCAAAGGTCACGCTTGCCGAAGTCGCCGACCACATCGAGCACATCGCCAAGGTTGCCGGCGTCGATCACGTCGGCATCGGATCGGACTTCGACGGCATTCCGGAAGCGCCGCAAGGCCTCGATGGCGTCGACAAGTATCCCGCGCTGCTCGCCGAACTCGCGCGCCGCGGCTGGAGTGACGTCGATCTTGCCAAGGTCGCGGGCGGCAACCTGTTGCGCGCGATGACGCAGGCCGAGGTGGTCGCGGCGAAGCTGCGCGCCGAGCGGGGACCATCAGCGGCCACGCTCGAACAACTCGATGGCGCGCGTCCGCAAGCGCGGCACTAGGCTTCGAGCCCCTTCTCCCGCGACGGGAAAGGGGCTGGGGCAAGGGTTGAGTCGAAACCAGCGGCATCTTCGACGCCGAACCCCTCTCCCGCAACGGGAGAGGTGACAAGACAGCGGTGACGATCAATTCGTCAACGCGGCACGTAAGCGCGCAAGAAGAAATCGACCGTCGCGTTGAGGTGCTCGTCGATCTCGCGCGCGGTCGCCGGCTCGCCGCAGCCGCACTCCTTGCGCGCATGCAACTCGCCCTTGAGCAGGCAGAAGAACTGCGAGGCGGCGCGATGCAGGTCGGCGATATCGAGCTTGCCCGCCTCGACCTCGATGCGCAAGAACGATTCCAGCCCCCGCTGGACCTTCGTCGGACCGGCTTCCCAGAACAGGGCCGCAAGCTTCGGCGCACTCGCCGCATTGGCGACGATCGTACGGTGGATCGCGATCGCATCCTCGCTCGTGATCAGGCCGAAGAATGCGCGCGCGATCGCGAGCAGTTGCTTGCGCAACGGCCCCTTGAGGTCGGCCTCGAACAATTCCTCGGGCATCAACGTTTCGCACTTGCTGCGCACGGCCTCGGCGAACAAGGTTTCCTTGTCGCGGTAGTGACTGTAGACGGTGAGCTTGGACACACCCGCCTTGTTCGCGATCGCGTCCATGCTCGTGCCTTCGAAGCCCTGTTTGACGAAAAGCTGCTTGGCCGCATCGAGGATGGCGGCGCGCTTCTCCATGTCCTTGGGGCGGCCGGGACCGGCGGTTCTGGGGGTGGCTAACAATGACATGGCGTCGCTCGGGACTTGCAGTGGTTTCAGTCATTCGATGCCGGGGCATCAAAATAAACTGGACAGTTCAGTTTACTATTTGTAAGATAGCACAATAACAGTGTTCATGGGGCAGAAAAGAACGTTTTTCGTTTGCACAAATTCCTGTTGCGACGTCTACTTTTGCGCGATTCGGCACACCGCGCAATCTGCCCCGCAACAACGATGCGCGAATTTCGCCCGAGAGGCTCAAAGTCATGTTCGACACGTCCACCCGTTCCCCACTCCATGTCGCGACCGCGACCACGTTGTTGCTCGCGGTATTCGCCCTCGCCGGCTGCGGCAGCCACGCCGCTGCGCCCGCGCCGCCGCGCAGCGCGATCGTCGCCCATCCGCAGGCCGCCGACGCGATCAGCGCCGAGGTGTATTCGGGCGAGGTGCGTGCGCGCTACGAAAGCCAGCTCGGCTTCCGCGTCAACGGCAAGATCCGGACGCGCAAGGTCGATGTCGGCAATCACGTCGAAGCGGGACAGGTGATCGCCGAACTCGACCCGGCCGATCTGCAATTGCAGGCCGGCAGCGCGAGCGCGAACCTTGCCGCGGCGAAAGCCAACCGCGATCTCGCCCAGGCCGACTACGACCGTTATCACAAGCTGCTCGACAAGCACTACGTCAGCCAGACCCAGGTAGATGCGCAAGCCAACGCGCTCAAGGCCGCGCAGGCGCAAGTGCTGCAGGCACAGGCCGCGCTCGCGGTCGCCTCGAATCAGACCGGTTACACGAGCCTGCGCGCCGACCACGCCGGCGTGATCACCGCGCTCAACGCCGAGGCCGGCCAGGTCGTCGCCGCGGGCCAGGGCGTCGCCACGCTCGCGTGGGACGGCGCGACCGAAGTCGAAATCGCCGTGCCCGAAAACCGCATCGGTGCCTACAAGGTCGGCGCGCCGTTCGCGATCGAATCCTGGGCCGAAGCAGGCAAACAGTTAGCCGGCCATCTACGCGAGATCGGCGCCGAAGCCGACCGCGTCACGCGCACCTACCGCGTGCGCGTGAGCTTCGACGATGCCGCTGCCGCACCGCGTCTGGGTCAGACCGCGCGCGTCTACTTCGCCGACGGCGCCAACGCCGGCCAGATCCTGATTCCGCTGTCGGCGCTGCACGAACTCGGCGGCAAACCCGCAGTGTGGATCGTCGATGCGAAGACACACCAGGTGAAGCTCGCGCCGGTCACCGTCGCCGCGTACCGCGAACAGGGCGTGACCCTGTCCGGTGGCACCGGCACGCAAGACTGGATCGTCACCGCCGGCGTGCACAAGCTGCACGAGGGCGACACGATCACGCCGGTCGATGCGCTCAACCGCCCAATCATGCTGTAGCAACCTGTCATTCCCGCATGCCGCCGGCGGGAGTGATGAACCAATGGTTGCCACGCCAGACCAACCGCTAGGACTTTGCTTCCTGCCATGACCCGCTTCAATCTTTCCGAATGGTCGCTGCGCAACCAGCCGCTGTTGCGCTATTTCATCGTCCTGCTCGCCGCGCTCGGCGTGTGGTCGTACATGGGCCTGGGCCAGTCCGAGGATCCACCGTTCACGTTCAAGGTCATGGTCGTACAGACGCAGTGGCCGGGTGCGACCGCAGCCGAGGTCACCGAACAGGTCACCGAGAAGATCGAGAAAAAGCTGCAGGAACTGCCGCAGATCGACTACCTGCGCAGCTACTCGCGCCCGGGCGAGTCGATGGTGTTCGTCGTGATGAAGGATTCGCTGCCCGCGGACACGGTGCCGGATTTCTTCTACCAGGTGCGCAAGAAAATCGGCGACATCCGCTACAGCCTGCCGCAAGGCGTGCTCGGCCCGTTCTTCAACGACGAGTTTGGCGACACCTTCGGCAACATCTACGCGCTGAGCGGCGAAGGCTATTCCGACGCGCAACTGCGCGATTACGGCGAGCGCCTCAAGCTCGAACTGCTGCGCGTGCCCGATGTGGCCAAGGTGCAGTTCGTCGGCCTGCAGGACGAGAAAGTCACGATCGAACTGTCCAACGCCAAGCTCGCCACGCTCGGCGTGAGCTTCGATCAGCTGCAGCAGACACTGGCCGCGCAGAATGCGATCACGCCCGCGGGAAGTTTCGAAACCGGCAGTGACCGCATCTACCTGCGCCCGACCGGGACGTTCGATTCGGTCGATCAGATCCGCAACATCTCGATCCGCGCCAACGGCAACCTGTTCCGCCTCGGCGACATTGCCAACGTCACGCGCGGCTACGCCGATCCGGCCAATCCGCGCATGCGCTTCATGGGAAAAAATGCGCTCGGCCTCGCCGTGTCGATGCGCGCGGGCGGCGATATCATCCATCTTGGCGAAAATCTCGACGCGGCGATCGCGCGCCTGCAGCAGGCGCTACCGGTCGGCCTCGAACTCGAACGCGTCACCGACCAGCCGCGCGCGGTCGCGCGCTCGGTCGACGAATTCGTGCACACGCTGGCCGAGGCGGTCATCATCGTGCTGCTGGTGAGCTTCTTCTCGCTCGGCCTGCGCACCGGCCTCGTCGTCGCGCTGTCGATTCCGCTCGTGCTGGCGATGACGTTCGCGGCGATGAAGTACTTCGGCATCGACCTGCACAAGATCTCGCTCGGCGCCTTGGTCCTCGCTCTGGGCCTGCTTGTGGATGACGCCATCATCGCGGTCGAGATGATGGCGATCAAGATCGAGCAGGGCTACGACCGCATCCGCGCGGCCGCGTTTGCCTACACCTCGACCGCATTCCCGATGCTGACCGGCACCCTGGTCACTGCCGCGGGTTTCCTGCCGATCGCGACGGCGAAGTCGGGCACGGGCGAATACACACGCTCGATCTTCGAAGTGGTGACGATCGCGCTGCTGATCTCCTGGGTCGCCGCGGTCATGCTGATTCCGTATCTCGGCTACAAGCTGCTGCCCGAGCGCGACCAGGCGCCGCCGCCGGCGGGCTCGTGGCTGAACAAGCTGCCGCCGCGGCTGCGCCGCATCGTCACCGGCGAGCATCCACCGCATGCCGACCACGACCCGTACGCGACGCCGTTCTACAAGACGTTCCGCGCGCTGGTCGACTGGTGCGTGGAGCATCGCTGGGCCGTGATCGGCGCGACGGTCGGCGCTTTCGCGCTGTCGATTGCCGGATTCGGCCTCGTCCAGCAGCAGTTCTTCCCCGACTCGACGCGGCCCGAGCTGATGGTCGATCTGAAATTGACCGAAGGCGCCTCGCTCAACGCGACGCAGGAGCAGGTGAAGAAGCTCGAAGCGTGGCTGGCGAAACGCCCCGAACTGGAAAACTACGTGAGTTTCGTCGGCAGCGGCGCGCCGCGTTTCTATCTGCCACTGGATCAACAACTGCCGCAGGCGAGCTTCGCCGAATTCATCCTGTTGACCAAGTCGCTCAAGGATCGCGAGAAAATACGCGCCGAACTGATCGAGCTGTTCGACAGGGATTTCTCCGAGCTGCGCGCGCGCGTCGTGCGTCTGGAGAACGGGCCGCCGGTCGGCTATCCGGTGCAGTTCCGCGTTTCCGGCGCCGACATCGCCACGGTGCGCGGGCTCGCGCGCAAGGTCGCCGACGTGATGCGCAAGAATCCGATCCTGCGCAACGTCAATCTCGACTGGGAGGAGCCCTCCAAGGTCGTCAAGCTCGACATCGATCAGGAGCGCGCGCGCGTGCTCGGCGTGTCCTCGCAGGATCTCGCCAACTTCCTGCAAAGCTCGCTGTCGGGCGTGCCGGTCACCTACTACCGCGAGCGCGACCAGCTGATCGAGGTCGACCTGCGCGGCCCGACCGACGAGCGCGCGCGCCTGTCCCTGCTCGAAAGCCTTGCCGTGCCGATGCCATCGGGCAAGGCCGTGCCGCTGAAGCAGGTCGCGAAGGTGTCGTACGGCTTCGAGGAAGGCATCATCTGGCGGCGCAACCGCCTGCCGACGGTGACCGTCCGCGGCGACATCTACGGCGACACCACCGCGCCGACCGTGACCACGCAGGTGCTGCCGCAGCTCGACGCGATCAAGGCTTCGATGCCGGCCGGATACCTGCTCGAAGTCGGCGGCGCCGTCGAGGAGTCGGCCAAGGGCCAGACTTCGGTCGACGCCGGCATGCCGTTGTTCCTGATCGTGGTGCTGACCGTGCTGATGATCCAGCTGCGCAGCTTCTCGCGCGTGCTGCTGGTGTTTCTCACGGCACCGCTCGGCCTGATCGGTGTGACCCTGTTCCTGCTCGTGTTCCGCGTGCCGTTCGGCTTTGTCGCGATGCTCGGCACGATCGCGCTGATGGGCATGATCATGCGCAATTCGGTCATCCTCGTCGACCAGATCGAGCAGGACATCGCCGCCGGCCACGCCCGCTGGGCCGCGATCGTCGATGCCACCGTGCGCCGCTTCCGCCCTATCGTCCTGACCGCACTTGCCGCGATCCTGGCGATGATCCCGCTGTCGCGCAGCGCGTTCTATGGTCCGATGGCGGTGGCGATCATGGGCGGCCTGCTCGTGGCGACGGCGCTGACGCTGCTGTTCCTGCCCGCGCTGTACGCGGCCTGGTTCCGCGTGCGACGCGGCGAGTCCGCAGCGCATCCGAAGACCGGAACCGGGGCGGAGGCGAGCGTCGCAATCGCGGCCAACCATTGAATTCCGCGGAGCTTGCCCAACCGTATCGATGCAACCGTTACCGCTCGGTAACATCTTGGCCGTTACTGAGCAGTAACATCGAGCCGGATCGGCGGCGTAAGCTTCGCGTCAGCGACGATGCCGGAACATGCACGAAGGTTTGAATGACTTCCGGCACTTCGGCGGTTGTCGCGATCTGCGGCATCGTACGATTGCCGGCGCAAAGCCCAGACTTTATCCTTTGATCCTTTTCATGAAAGCCGGAAACCCCGCCATGTCGCTCAACGTCGAACTCGCACGCAACAACATGATCGAACAGCAGGTGCGCCCCTGGGACGTACTCGACGAACGCGTGCTCGAGGCGCTCAGCGCGCTGCGACGCGAAGACTTCCTGCCCGAAGCCGTGCGCAACCTCGCCTTCACCGACATCGAGCTGCCGCTCGGCCATGGCGAAATCGCGCTCAAACCGGTCATCGAGGGCCGCCTGCTGCAGTCCATCGCGCCGGCGAAAGGCGAGAGCGTGCTCGAGATCGGCACCGGCTGCGGCTTCCTCACCGCCTGCCTCGCCCGGCTCGGCGGCAACGTGACCAGCGTCGAGCAGCATGTCGACTTCGTCGAAGCCGCGCGCGCGCACCTCGCCACCGCCGGCATCCGCAACGTGCACATCGAGCATGCCGACGCGGTCAACGCCTACCAGCCCGGGCAACAGTTCGACGTGATGCTTGTCACTGGCGCCGTGGCCGCGCTTCCGCCACGCTGGCGCGAATGGATCAAGCCGGGTGGACGCCTGCTCGCGATCGTCGGCGAGTCGCCGGCACAGCGCGCCGTTCTGTATGTGCGTACCGACGGCGGATGGAGCGAGCAGGCACTGTTCGAGACCGACCTGCCCTACCTCACCCATGCGGCACCGGTCGCCCGCTTCGTGCTCTGAATACGGGCACCGCGGCACACACAGAGAATTTCCCAAGGAACCCACTATGCGCAAAAGTAGACAAATGAAAAATGCCGCGCCCGCCCGGGTCAAGCTCGGCGCACTCGCCGCCGCCATCGCCATCGGCACGCTGGCATCGCCGCTGCGCGCGGAGGATCTGAGCCAGATCTACGCGCAGGCGCGCGAAGCCGACCCGACGCTCGCCGCAGCGGACGCGAACCGTCTGGCCACCAAGGAAGGCTCGCCGCAGGCGCGCGCCGCGCTGCTGCCGCAGATCAACGGCAGCTACGGCTACAACCGCAGCAACGGCAACAGCAGTCCGGCGACGTCCGACATCACCGGCGCGCTCGAAGCCGGCACGCAGTTCACGCGCGCGCGCTCGCGTCCTGCTTCGGTCACCTTGAGCCAGTCGCTGTTCAACTGGGGCAACATCGAGCGCCTGCGCGCGGCGAATGCGCTTAGCGAAGGCGCCGACTTCAGCTACGACGCGGCGTCGCAGGCCCTGCTTGTGCGCACCGCGACGGCCTACTTCAACGTACTCACCGCCGAGGACCAGCTCGCTTTCAGCCAAGCCAACGAAAAGTCCCTGCAAAAGCAGCTCGATCAGGCCGACGAACGCTTCAAGGTCGGCCTGTCCGCGATCACCGACGTGCATGTCGCCCGCGCCCAGCACGACTCCGCGGTCGCCGGCGTCATCGTCGCGCAGAACTTCGTCGAAACGCAGCGCGAGGCGCTCGTTCAGATCATCGGCAAGAATTTCGGTGATCTGAAGAAGTTGCGCGATCCGGTTCCACTCGACAAACCGGTACCAGGCGACATGCAAGCCTGGGTCGATCTTGCCGAGAAGCAAAACCCTTCGCTCGCCTCGGCGCAGAAGTCCGTGGACTCTGCCGAGCACGGCATTTCCGCCAGCCGCGCCGGCCACTATCCAACCCTTGGCGCCACGCTGACGCGCAGCGACACGCCCAACTGGGGCAGCGGCTGGGTCGACGTGCCCGGCCATGCGGGAGGGCCGCACCTGTCCAGCAACGGCCTGGTCGGCAACACCACGATCGGCGTCAGCCTGAGCATTCCGATCTTCTCCGGCGGTCTCGTCTCATCGCAGACGCGCCAGGCCGTCTACCAGCGCGACGCAGCGCAGGACCAGCTCGAAATCACCCGCCGCGGCGTCGTCGCCAACACGCGCAACGCGTACCGCACGGTGATTTCGGGTATCAGCGAAGTCGAAGCGGCCAAGGCCGCGGTGGTCTCGGCACAAAGCGCGGTCGATGCAACGCAGGCCGGATTCGAAGTCGGCACCAAGACCATCCTTGACGTGCTCACCAGCCAGAGCCAGCTCGTCAGCGCGCAGAGCTCCTACTCGCAGGCTCGCCACAACTTCGTGCTCAGTGGCCTGCTGCTCAAGCAGTCGGCCGGTGCGATCGCGACCAGGGACCTCGATTCGGTCAACGCGTTGCTGCAGTAGCGCGACACTCCATGGTCCGGTTTGACGGGCCGGAAACCAGCAAGGGCGCGGACGACCGCGCCCTTACTTTTTCCCCGGCTCGTCGCCGAGCGCCTTCTCCACGATCGCCAGCGTGCGCAACACGCTGCCCTGCTCGCGTTCGAATGCGTGCTGCGCGGCTTGGCCGACGCGCTTGCGCAGCACGCCGTCGGCGAACAGGCGCGTGATCGCGGCGCCGAGCTCGTCGCCGTCGAGCACCTGCAGCGAGGCGCCGGCCGCGGTCAGGCTCTGGTTGATCTCGGCGAAATTGAACATGTACGGGCCGACCACGATCGGCACCGCGAGCGCGGCCGGTTCGAGCACGTTGTGCCCGCCGATCGGTACGAGGCTGCCGCCGACGAAAGCCACGTCGGTCGCGGCGTAATAGTTGAGCAGTTCGCCCAGCGTGTCGACGACGAAACATTGCGTGTCCGCGGCCGCCGCATGTTCTTCGCTGCGCGTGCGTGTGGCGAAGCCGAAGCTGCGGCAGGCGAGCGCGACCGGTTTGAAGCGTTCCGGGTGGCGCGGCACGATCAGCATCAGCGCGTCCGGGAAGCGGCGCAGCACTTCCGCATGCGCCTTGAGCACCGGCAGTTCCTCGCCGTCGTGCGTGCTCGCTGCGATCCACACCGGGCGGCGCGCTCCCCAGGCGGCGCGCATCGTCGCAGCCTCCGCGACCAGGTGCTTGGGCACGCTCATGTCGTACTTGAGGTTGCCGATCACGCCGAGGCGCTCGGCCTGCGCGCCGAGTTCGGCGAACCGCGCGGCGTCAGTCGCCGATTGCGCGGCGATGTACCCGACCCCGGCCAGCGCGCGCTGCACGAGCGGACGGATCGGCGAATAGCCGCGCAGGCTTTTTTCCGACAGACGAGCGTTGGCGATGATCAATGGGATCCTGCGCGCCTCGCACTCGAAGAACAGGTTCGGCCAGATCTCGGTTTCCATGATCACGGCGACACGTGGGTGGATACGGTCGAGGAAGCGCGCGATCGAGCGCGGCAAGTCATACGGCAGATACAGGTTGACGACGCGATCACCATAGACGCGGCGCACGCGTTCGGAGCCGGTAGGTGTCACCGTGGTGATCACGAACTTCATGCCGGCGTACTGCGCCATCAACGCGTCGATCAGCGGCAGCGCGGCATTGACCTCGCCCATCGACACCGCGTGGATCCAGATGCTTTCCTTCAACTCGACCGTGGAGTGGCCGAAACGCTCGCGCCAACGCTCGAAGTATTCGCGATAGCGCAGGCCGCGCACCGCGAGCCGGTACAGGATGGCCGGCGTCAGCAAGTACATGGTCAGCGTGTAGAGAAGGCGGCGAAACGGCACGTGGGGAGGCGGAGTGAAGGATGGCGAAGTATAGCCGCGGGGCGAACGCGGAATTCGGGACAATGCGCGTGGCCGGTCATTCGCGCGGGTTCGCGGCGGGAATCCTGCGACCTCCGCCTTCGGGTTCGCGACGCACAAGAAAAGGCTCTGGATTCCCGCCTTCGCGACAATGATGCGCAAAAAACAACCTCGCAGCACTCCCGTATACTTCGCGCGATGACGGTGCCGGAAAGCCCACAACCCTCCTTGCGTTCGCCGCGCTGCTGGCCCGCGTGGCTCGGCATCGGCGTGATGAAACTCGTCGCGCTGCTGCCGTACCGCGCGTTGCATCTGCTCGGCCGCGCGCTCGGCCTGCTGACCCGGCAGTTGCCCGGCGCGCGTCGCCGCGTCGCGCGGCGCAATCTCGAACTATGCTTCCCGGAACTTTCCGCGGACGAACGCGAACGCCTGCTGCGCGCCACGCTCGCCGACCTCGGCATGATGCTGGTCGAGTTCGCCTTCGCCTGGATGGGCAGCGACCGCGCGATCGCGCGCGTGCCGTGCGCGATCGAAGGGCTCGAACACCTCGAAGTCTGCCGTGCGCAGGGCCGCGGCGTGCTCCTCGTCGGCGCGCACTTCTCGCACCTCGAATTGTGCGCGCGCCTGGTCTCGCAACGCATCCGCATCGCCGGCATGTATCGCGTGATGGACAATCCCGTGTTCGAGCACGAAGTTCTGCGCTCGCGCCTGCACTACGCCGAGGTGATGTTCACCAAGGACGAGTTGCTCGCGACGGTGAAGTACCTGCGCCGCGGTGGCGCGCTCTGGTACGCGCCCGACCAGGACATGCGCGGCAAGGACGCCGTGTTCGTACCGTTCTTCGGCCTCGCCGCGGCGACGATCACCGCGACGCACCATCTCGCGCGCCTGTCCGGCGCCGCGGTGGTCCCGTTCTTCCATCGCCGCCTGCCCGACGGGCGCGGCTACCAGCTGCGCCTCGAAGCGCCGCTGGAAAACTTCCCGGGCGCCGATGCCATCGCCGACACCGCACGCGTCAACGCACAGATCGAGCGCATGGTGCGCGAGGCACCGGAGCAATACCTGTGGGTGCACAAGCGCTTCAAGTCGCGGCCGCCGGCAGACCCTCCGCTGTACTGATCCGCGCCCCCCGGTATTTCGTCTTGCCAGCCGCGTGGAGAGGTTTCCCGACAGATTCCGTCGCACAGCCAGGCCGGGGGAGAAGAGCCGGCGCGAGCCATGGCGGCTTTGCGTGAGTAGGCACTAATATCGCCTTGGGGTTTTGACTGCGCGGCTCGCGCCGGCGCGCAACGGGAGACAGACGCTATGATTTTCTTGTGGATGTTCGTCGGTGCCGTGTTCGGCGGCTGGCTGAGCTGGATCGTGCTCGACGAATCGGTCGGCGCGCTGGGGATGACTTTCGGCATTGTCTGCGGGCTGCTGTTCGGCCGGCTCGCCAGGCTCGGCAAGCGGATCGGCGAACTCGAAGCGCAGATCAAGATGCTGGTTTCAGCGCCTGCCACGCAGCGGGCCGAGGTGCCGGACGTCGCGGTCACGCCTTCGCTACCCGTCGAAACGGCCGCCATGCAGTCCGCGACCGCGCCGGCGCATCCCGTTTTCGCTCCTGTCGCCGCGACCGCCGCCATGGCCGATCGCGGAGCGACGACGATCGATTTGCGCACGCTCGCGGCCGCGACCGAAACCAGACCGGCATCGGCGACGACGTCGCCCAGCCCGGCTCCACCGCGCGCCGATCCGCCCGCGCTCGCCTGGCTCAAGCGCTGGTTGACCGAAGGCAATCCGCTGGTGAAGGCGGGCATCGTCGTCGTGTTCTTCGGCGTCGCCTACCTGTTCAAGTACGCGGCCGACGCGGGCTGGCTGTCGGTGCCGGTCGAGTTCCGTTTCCTCGCTGTCGCCGCCGCCGCACTCGCCGCGCTCGCGTTCGCGTGGCGCAAGCGCGAGTCGCAGCGCCCGTTCGCGTTGAGCCTGCAGGGCGGCGCGATCGGCGTGCTGATCCTGACCATCTTCGCAGCGTACCGTCTGTACGCGCTGCTGCCGCCGACGCTGACCTTCGCCCTGCTCGTTATCGTCGTCGCCGGCGCGGGGCTGCTCGCGGTGCTGCAGGATTCGGCCGCGCTCGCCGTGCTCGCGATCGTCGGCGGCTTCCTCGCACCGATCCTCGCCTCGACCGACAGCGGCAACCACGTCGCCCTGTTCTCGTACTACGCCGTGCTCAACGCGGCGATCTTCCTCATCGCCTGGATCAAGCCGTGGCGCGCGCTCAACCTCGTCGGCTTCGTCTTCACCTTCGGCGTCGGCGCGGCCTGGGGCGCGCTCAAGTACCGACCGGAACTGATCGCCTCGACCGAGCCATTCCTGTTGCTGTTCTTCGCGTTATATCTTTTGATTCCGGTGCTGCACGCACGCCTGCAGGCGCGGCAGCAAGGCGGGGCCGGACCGAACCGTGCGCAGGCCGTGGTCAGCGGCAGCCTCGTGTTCGGCACGCCGCTGGTCGTGTTCGCGCTGCAAGCGGCGCTGCTCGAGGGCGCGCGCATGCCGCTTGCGTTCAGCGCACTCGGCGCCGCGGCGATCTACGCTGCGCTCGCCGCGCTGGAACTGCGCCGCTGGCACGCGCAGCTGCTCGGTGAATCGCACGCGCTGCTCGCCCTCGGCTTCGCCACGATCGCCGTGCCACTCGCGCTGTCGGCACAGGCGACGACGTGTACGTTCGCGCTCGAAGGCGCGGCGCTGGTCTGGCTCGGCCTGCGTCAGGCGCGGCGCGTCCCGCGCTGGATCGGCTACGCGCTGCAAGGCATGGCCGGTGCGATCTGCGGCGACGGCTTCGCCGCCGCCGCAGATGCGGCGCCGATCCTGAACGGTACGTTTCTCGGCGCCGTACTTCTCGCGCTCGCCGGCCTCGTCAGCGCGCGCCTGTTGCACCGGCGCGATGCGCATGCGCCGCTGACCCTGCTGTTCCTCGTCTGGGGCGGGTTCTGGTGGTACCTCGCCGGCGGCAACGAGATCGAACGCTTCGCCGCGCACGCACGGCACTGGGACGCATGGCTCGCATTCCTCGCCGCGACCGCGCTGATCGCTACCGAAGCCGCGCGCCGCCTGACCTGGCGCGAACTGCTCGTGCCCGCCGTGGTCACGATCGCGCTCGGCCTGCCGTTCGTCGTGCTGACCATGCTCGACGAGCATGGCCCGCTCGAAGGCTGGCATCTGGCCGCCTGGGCCATGTGGTTCGCCGCCACTTGGCGCACGCTGCCCGCCATCGTCGCCGACAACACCCGAGTCGCGCGCATTCTGCATTTTATTTATTTGTGGATCTGTACGCTGCTCCTTTCGCTCGAACTCGGCCATCTCGGCCACGATCACCTGCACTTGCGCGGCATCTGGTTCGCGCTGTCCCTGCTCGCCCCGTTCGCGGCTGCGTACCTGCTCGTGCTGCGCCGCTCGCCGCTCGCGCACTGGCCACTCGCCGTCGGGGTCGTTGCGCTGCGTACGCCGCTGCTCGGCAGTCTCGTTGCGACCATGGGCATCGCTTGGCTCGCCGGCCTCGTGCAGGAAGGCGAGCCGACGCCGTTGCCGTATCTTCCCGTGCTCAATCCGCTGGAACTCGCGCAGATCGCCTGGCTCGTGCTGCTTGCACTTTGGTACCGGCAGGCGCAAGGCGAAGGCAAGGTTTTTCTCGATGCCGAGTTGCGCGCGCGGGTGCTCGCGGCGGCGGGCTTCGTCCTGCTCACTTCGATCACATTGCGTTGCGTGCACTTCTTCGGCGGCGTGCCATGGGACGCGAACATGGCCTCCTCGCCGCTCGCGCAGTCGGCGCTGTCGATCGTGTGGACGCTGGCCGGTATCGCCGCGATGCTCGCCGGCAAGCAGCGTGGTTCGCGCGCGGTCTGGTTCGGCGGCGCGGCGTTGATGGCGCTCGTGCTGGTCAAGCTCATGCTGATCGATCGCAACTATCTCAACGACCTGTCTGCGATCGTCGGCGTGCTCGTGGTCGGTGTGCTGCTCGTCGCGGTCGGCTACTTCGCCCCGGTGCCGCCGAAGACTGGCGCTGCGGGAGAACCGACATGAAGCGCGTCGTCGCGCTGTCCGTTGCCCTGCTCTTTGTCGCAGCCGCTGCGCATGGCGATGATTCGAAACGCTACGCGTATTCGTGGCCGCTGACCCTGACCGGCGACGCCGCCGCCTGGCAGGTCGAATTGCCGCTTGAGGTCTATCGGACCCTGACCGATCCGCAGATGCGCGATCTCGTCGTCGTCGACGACCAGGGCAACGCCGTGCCGACTGCCGCGCGCGCCGCCGATCCCGCCACCGTCGTCTCCGCACGCACCGAGCTGCCCTTGTTCGCGTTGCCCGCCGGCCTGCCGTCGAATCCGGCCGACGCCCCGCTCAACCTGCGCATCGAACGCGACGCGGACGGGCGCCTGCGCAGCATCGGTGCCGATCTTGGTACGGCCGCGAAGGCGACGCCGGATTCCCGGGACTATCTGATCGACGCGGGCAACCTCGACGCGCCGATCGACCGCCTGCGCCTCGACTGGGACGAGGGCGCCGGTTCGGTCAACGCGCAATTCGCCCTCGCCGCGAGCGACGACCTGCAGAACTGGCGCAGCGCGGTCGCCGGCGCGAGCGTGCTCAGCCTCGCCCAGGACGGCAATCGCCTCGAACTGCACGAGATCGATGCGACCGGCGTGCACGCGAAATACCTGCGCCTGCGTCGCCTCGATCACGGCGTCATGCTGCCGGGCCTGCGTGTCAGCGCCGTCACCTTGGCACGGCGCAGTCCGGCACGCGCCGCGCGCGAGTGGCTGTCGCGCACGGCAAAGGAACCGGCCGCATCCGGTGCGCCGACGCTGACCGGCGTCGAGTATCGCTACGACCTGCCGGCCGCGCTGCCGATCGAGGCGATCAAGCTCGATCTCATCGCCGATAATTCGGTCGCACGCGTCGGCATCGCCAGCCGCCGCAGCGGCGCACAAGCGTGGACGCCGCGCGCCGACTTCACCGCGTTCCACCTGCAGCAAGGCGGCGACGCCATCGTCAACGACGAGACGACCCTGACGGGCGCGGTGCGCGACAACGAATGGCGCGTGCAGTCGGCGACGCCGCTCAACCGCGCGCCGATTTTGCATCTCGCCTGGCGCCCCGACCGCTTCGTTTTTCTCGGTGACGGCACGCATAGCTACCGGCTCGTCGCCGGCAGTGCCACCGCGCGTCGGGCCGACTATCCGGTCGATGTCGCCCTGGCCCAGTTGCGCGGCAAACTCGGCGCCGACTGGCAGCCGCCGCTCGCCGCCCTCGGCGCGCGCCAGACCCTCGCCGGCGATGCCGCGCTGCGAGCGCCGACGCCCGCGTCGAAGTACGACTGGAAAACCTTCCTGCTCTGGGCTGTGCTCGTCGCCGCTGCGGCGGCGATCGGGTATCTCGCGTTGAGTCTTTTGCGCGGGCAGAAGTCCGCGTAGCAACAGGAGCTTCCACTCGCCCTTCGGGCGCGCGGACAGGCGAACGGACGCGGCCAGAAGGAACAAAAACAAAGGTAAATGGAACGCCGGCTGTGCCGGCATGGCGAACATTTCGGATTCCAGCCTGACCCCTCGTTCGGCTGTTGAGAGCCGCCGGAATGGCGAGCAAAAGCAGATCGGCAAAAAATGGCCGCTACGCGTTGCGATCCGCGCTCAGCGCCGCGCAATACAGCGCGAGCAACCACCAGAACACCAACCCCCACCACGCCGCATAGAACTCGAGGTGGGTGTCGAGCGGAAACGTCATCGCCGCAAGCGCCAGCGCGGGTACGAATGCACGTTTGCGCGCGGCGGCGTCCGCGCGCCGCCATGCGCGGCATGCAATCGCGAAACCGAAAATCCAGAATGCGAGTCCGATCACGCCGGTTTCGCCGAGGATCTCGAGCACGATCTGATGGGCGTGCAGCGCCCCTTCGTCCGGATCGGGGTTGGCGAACGCATCGCCCGCCCCCGCATACCGCGCGTAGGCGTAGCGGAACGCGTGCACGCCGACGCCATTGATCGGGTGCGCTTCGAACATGCGCCATGCGGCCGGCCAGATGCGCGTGCGCCCGGAGCTTGCGTAGTCGATCGAAGCCCCGGTGCCCTGCAGCGCACGCAGCGAGCGCTCGACGCGCGCATCGAACGCGGGCGAGGCATGCAACGCGACGAGTACAGGCACGGCCGCGAGCACCGCGGCGCTGGCGCTCCATCCGGCGAAGCGCAACGGCGAGCCTGCCTCGCGCCAGAGAAAGGCAAGCACGACGAGCGCGTACATCAGCCAGCCGGCGCGTTCGCCCGCGAGCAGGATCGGCACAAGCGCGAACACGAATGCGACAACGAGTCCCGCGCGGCCGAAACGTTCGCGCGCGGCGGCAAGCACGAACGGCGACAGCACCGCGAGGGTCGGGCCGAGCTTGAGATTCTTCGCGCCGAAGATGCCCGACAGCCGATCCTTGTCCGATGCGCCGGCGATGCCGTAGCCGCTGAACGCCTGCACCCAGGCGTCGCACAGCCACAGCGCGAGGATCGCGCCGATCGCGAGCGTGATGCGCGGCCACAGGCGCGCATCACGCAAGCCCAGGCAGGCAAAGATCGCGAACGGCAGAAAGCGCAACAGACCACCGACCGTGCTCCACGACTTTCCCGGCGCGATCGAATCGAACGCCGAGATCAATGCCGGCAGCCAGTAGCAAAGAAACAGCGCGACAATGAGGCGAACGCCGGTATCGCGGCGCAACCCGCCGCGTTCGCGCCACCCAAGAGCCACGCCGGCAATGACGCACAGTCCGAGTGCGGCATTGGCGTAGCCGATGCCCGGCGGAAGCAGCACGAGGATCGCAATCAGCAGCAGCGCAGGCCAGGTTGGAAAAAACGTTGCATTCATCATCATCGGCGCAGCATGTCAGAACCCTTCCCTGCCGACGACGAAACCCTCGGCGGAGAACAAGCATGAACGACCTCGGCGTACAGCGCCAACGTCGCCGCCTGCATGTCGGCGAGGCGGTATTTTTCCAGCGGCGCCACCGCTGGTGCCGCGCGCAGCAGCTCAAGTGCGCGTTCGGCAAGCATGGCGCCATCGCCGAGCGGCACAAGGCCGCGCGGATACGCCTCGGCGAGCAGCTCGCCGACGCCGCCATGCGCGTAGCCGAGCACGGGCCGGCCGAGCGCGAGCGCCTCAACCACCGTGCGCCCGAACGATTCGGGCTGTGTCGACAATTGCAGGACGAGATCTGAGATCGAATACACCTCGCGCACGTCGCTGCGCGGTGGCGTGATCGCGAGGCGATCGGACACGCCGCGCTCGTATGCGATCTGCTCGATTTCACTGACATATTTCTCGCGCCCCGCCTCGCGCGCGCCGAGCAGCAGCAGACGCGCATCGACGCCGCGCGCATGCAGCGCGGCGAGCAATTCGACCGCGTCGCGATGGCCCTTGAGGCGCGTGCCGCGGCCGGACAGCGTCAACAACGGACCACCGGCAAGCTGCGGGAATTCGGCGGCGAAACGCGCGCGCCAAGCCTCGCTCGCACGATGGCCGCGCGGAAACTCGGCCGGATCGATACCTCGCGCGATCACTGTGATCCGTGCCGGATCGAGCTGCGGGTAGTGCCGCAGCACGTAGTCACGCAGCGTGTTCGACACGCAGATCACGCGTTCGCCGCGGGTGAGGATCGCGCTGTAGGGTCCGGGCGAATTGAGCCCGTGCACGGTAGTGACGAAGTGCGGCCGTGTCGCCTCCAGCATGCCGCGCAGCGCGTGCCAGCCGATCCACGCGGGCAGACGCGAGCGTGCGTGCACGATGTCGGGGCGGATTGCGGCGAACAGACGCCGCAGCGTCCAGACGTGGCGCAACGTTGCCAGCGACTTGCGCCCGATATCGAGCGCGACATGTTCGCTGCCGTCGGCGATGAACTCATCGAGCAGACGCCCGCCGGCCGAGACCGCGATCGAACGATGTCCTGCTGCGGCAAGCGCGGCGCCGATTTCCAGGGTCGAGCGCTCGACGCCGCCCGCGTTGAGCGCAGGCAACAATTGCACGACGGTCAGTCTGCGCGTGGTCATCGCGACGCGCGGCGGCGCGGAATCAGGACTTGAGGGTATAGACCGCGCCGCAATAAGGACACTTCGCACTGCCGGTGGCCTCGACCGGCAGGTACACCTTCGGATGCGAATTCCACAGCGACATGCCCGGCATCGGGCAGGACAACGGCAGGTCGGCGGCGGTGACCTCGTAGCGATTCTCGGCGTTGGCGGGAATCGTCTTGGCCGTGGCGGGGTTGAGCGAGGCGACGGCGGCGGACGTCATGGCGCACTTCCATTCAGGCAATGCCGCGGCGCGGCGAAGAAGCGCATTCTAGCAAGGTTCGCGCCGCGCACACAGGAATGTGACCCCGTCGACGCTCGTCGATTGTGCGGGGCCGCATTTCGCCGCCTTGAAGAATGCGTATGATGCACCGGTCACCAATCCGACGGGGAAATCGCATGGACTTCAACAAACTGATCGCGCGGGTCAAGAACATCCTGCTGACGCCGAAGACCGAATGGCCGGTCATCGCGGGCGAGCAGGAGACGGTGCAGAGCCTGTTCACAAACTACATCATGATCCTCGCCGCGATTCCCGCGGTGGTCCAACTGCTCAAGCTCAGCATCATCGGCATCTCGATTCCGATCGTCGGCGGAACCTACCGCCTTGGCATCGGCATGGGCATCACCCAGATGGTGGTGGCCTACGTCGTCGCGCTCGGCGTGTGCTACTTGATGATGCTCATCGTCGACGCACTCGCGCCGACGTTCGGTGGCGAAAAAAACCAGGTGCAGGCCCTCAAGTCGATCGCCTATGCAAACACTGCGGGCTGGATCGCCAGCGTGCTCGGCCTGGTCGGCCTGCTCGGCTCGCTGGCGGCGCTCGCTGCGGCGATCTACGGCATCTATCTGCTCTACATCGGCCTGCCGAGCACGATGAAGTGCCCGCAGGAAAAAGCCGGCGGCTACGCGGCTGCGACGATCATCATCGGCTTCGTGCTGTCGCTCGTCCTCGGCATGGTGCTGGCCAGCGTCACCGGCCTGAGCGGCGCGATGACGGGCGCACTGAGCGGCAGCCTGCACTCGTCTTCGACCTACACCCCCGACAAGGATTCCGCACTCGGCCAGCTCGCCGCGATGGGCCAGCGCGCCGAAGCGGCGGGCAAGAAGCTCGAGGCCGCGCAGAAATCGGGGGATGCCAACGCGCAGGCCGCGGCCGCAGGACAGATGCTCGGCGCGGTGCTCGGCGGCGGCGCAGCAGTCGAGGCGCTTGCGCCCGATGCGCTCAAGCCGTTCGTTCCGGAAACGCTCGCCGGCTTGCCGCGCACGAGTTTCTCGGTACAGAAACAGGCGCCGCTCGGCATGCAGGTGTCGATCGCCGAGGCACGCTACGGTTCGGGCGACGGCCCGAGCTATGAACTGACCGTCACCGACGCCGGCGGCGCCAAAGGCTTAATGGCGTTGGCCGGGTTCGGCGCAATGGAAAACGAAGAGCAGACCGATCACGGCTACGAGAAGACCTACCACCAGGGTGGCCGCCTCGTCCACGAACAGTGGAACAAGTCCGGCGACGGCGAATACACCATCGTGCTTGGCGAGCGCTTCATCGTCGCGGTGAAGGGCTCGCGCGTGGCCAACGTCGACGCGCTCAAGGCCGCGCTCGGCAGCCTCAATCTTGCCGGTCTCGAGGCACTGAAGTCGCAGGGCGTCAAGAACGGTTGAAACCGCCCGGTCCGCCCAAGGGACTTACAACCCGCGCACGACGCGAGCCAGTTTTCCTGCCGCCAGCGCGCGCCGCGGCGCGCTTACTTCGCCGCCGCCTGCTTCGCATCGAGCGTGATGCGCACCGCGATCTCGTCGCTGACGTTAGGCAAGTACTTGTCCACGCCGAACTCCGAACGTTTGATCGTCGTCGTCGCGTCGAATCCCGCGGCCTGGACCTTGTACGGCCCCATCTCGAACAGGCCGATCTTGTTGATCCTGGCATTGAGCGTCACCGGTCTGGTCACGCCGTGCACGGTGAGCTCGCCCGCGATCGTGAGGCCGTTGTCGCCGGCCTTCTCGACCTTCGTGCTCTTGAACGTGATCGTCGGGTACTTGGCCGCGTCGAGGAAGTCCGCGCTCCTGAGATGTTCGTCGAGCTTGGCCACGCCGGTGTCGAGTCCGTCGAGCGGCAGGGTAACCGCGACCGATGACCTGGTCAGGTCGGCGCGGTCGAGCAGCACGCTGCCTTCGATCGTTTTCAGGCGCGCGGTCGGGTTGGAGAAGCCGAAGTGGTTCCAGCCGAAGGTGACGTTGCTGTGAGCGGGGTCGATATCGTACTTCGCCACGGCGGTGGCGGGTGCTTTCGCGCCATCGGCGGCGAAGGCCGGGATGCTGGCGAACAACAGGGCGACCAGGATGAGACGTTTCATGGATGCAAATCTCCGAGGTTGGTTGGGTCGATGCCGGAGCTGCGGCAACGTTGCGGTGAACAGATCGTTATTCGATGAACCGCGCCGGATGGTTCAACCCATCGCGGTCCGGCGAAAAGATGGGCGCAGTATATCGGCGCACCATCGGCCCAATGTGTGCACGGATGGGACGGTGAGACTTATCAAACGTACAATCCGCGGGTGAAGCCGGAATCCAACACCCGCCCAACACGCGCCGCCGGCGTCGTCGTCGTTACCGACGGCGCGGCCGGCAACGAGCGCCAGGCGCTGTCGTTGGCGCTGGCGATGCGGGTGTCGCCGCGCGTGCTGCGCATCGCCCTGCGCGCGCCGTGGTGCTGGTTCGGGCCGGGATTCACGCGTGGCGCCAGCCTGTCGATCCTGCGCTGGCAGTGGAAGATGCTGTCCTCGCCGTGGCCCGCACTCGCGATCGGCTGCGGGCGCCATGCGGCCGTGATCACCCGCGCGCTGCGCGAGGCGAGCGGCGGCGCCACGTTCGCCGTGCAGATCCTCGATCCGCGCGTCGACCGCGGGCATTTCGACCTCATCGTCGCGCCGCGTCACGACGGTCTCGAAGGCGACAACGTCATCCAGACCATGGGTTCGCTCAATCCGGTGGATGACGCCTGGCTCGCCGAGGCAAAAGTGGAATTTTCCACTTTGCGGCAATTGCCGCAACCGCGCACTGCCGTACTCGTCGGCGGACAACGGCACGGACTGGACATGGATGACGCGTGGTTCGACGCCCTGCTCGCGCGGCTCGAACGCTGGCGCGAACGCGATGGCGGCTCGCTGCTGATCACGACCTCGCGGCGCACGCCGCCGGCATGGCGCGAGCGCCTGCGCAGCGCGTTCAGGAACGGCACCACTTGCTTCTGGGGCGGCGAAGCCGACGGCGTCAATCCGTATCCGGGCTATCTCGCCGTCGCCGACCGCATAGTCGTCACCCCCGACTCGGTCAACATGCTCAGCGAGGCCTGCGCGACCGGCGCACCGGTGTTCACCTCGCTGCCGGCACAGGTACCGGCCAAGCTCGCCGCGTTCCACGCCGAACTCTCCGGCCAGGGCTGGCTGCACGACATCCATGCAGACCGTGCCGTGCCGCGCCAGCCGCCGCCAATGCGTGAAATGGCGATGGTCGCGAGCAAGGTCTGGCACCGCATCGAGGCGACGCGACCCGATGTAGCGGTGGCGTTGGGCGCCGGTTAGGGGGGACGCATTTGCGCTGGACGATTGCGCGCGCGGTTCAGATACGCGTCGTGGCGAGGAAGCGCTCGCGATTCTGTTCGGTCGCGCGGCGAATCTCCATCAACGCATCGTGCTCGGTTGCGCTGAGCATCGATTCGAACAGACGCTGGAAATGGTTGCGCATTGCGTTTCGTGCCGCCGTTGGATCGCGCTTGCGCAAGGCCGAGAGAATTTCCGCGTGCTCCTCGGTGCGCGATTGCCAGTCGTGGGTACATACACGCATGTATACCTCGCGTACGCGCGGCAATTCGTTGCGCATGCGCCAGATCAGGCCGACGCAGTACTCGACCACGGGATTGCCGGCGATGCGCGCGATCGAAAGATGGAACTGCCTGTCGGCTTCGCCCGCAGCCTCGTCGCTGACCTCCGGACCGGCCATTGCCGCGACCCAGCTTTCCAGCTCGCGCAATTCGGCATCGGTGATGCGTCCGGATGCCAGCGCGGCGGCTTCGGCTTCGATGACGGCGCGCGCCGCAGTGAGATCGAACGCACTGACGTCGGGCAACGCATCGGGTGCGCGTTCGGGGGGCGCCAGCACGTAGGCCCCCGAGCCCGTCCTGATCGCGATCCGCCCCTTCGCTTCGAGCGCGATCTCCGCCTCGCGGATCGTCACCCGGCTGACCTTGAAGCGCTCGGCAAGGTCGCGTTCGCCGGGCAAGCGCGAGCCCGGCGGAAACTCGCCCGATTCGATCAGCTCGAGGATCGCCGAGGAGATGGAGTGATAGAGACGGCTTTCGGACATCTGGTGGTGATCTTCGCTCGGTACGGGAGAAGACTATTTGAACTGGTATTTTATTCCAAGATAGTAGCGCGGGCCGAACGCCGCATCTTCGTAAAAGCTGCCCGGAATCGGCATGTACGAGCGCTTGAGGTAGCCGTTGAGATTGGAGCCCTGGAGGGAGAACGACAGCGCATCGTTGACCTTGTAGGTCATGCGGAAATCGAGCACACCCGTATTCCCGACATAGCGGTTCTGCGAAGGGCCGGCCACGAACTTCTCGTAATATTGCGATCGATAGTTGTAGATTGCCTGCATCTCCAGGCGCTTGAGCGTATAGATCAGCGAAGCCGAGTACACCGTTTTCGAATACCCGAAGACGCTCGCTGGCTCGACGATGCGCGGTGTGACCGCACCGGTGACGGGATTGACCAACTCACCCAGACGCAGATCCTCGGTCTTGAAGTCGGTCAGCGCGTAGTTGTAACCCAACTTGAAGGCCAAGCCGTCGAACGGGTGTGGCAGATAGGAGAGGCGGTGCACGGCTGACAGTTCGATGCCGGTCAGGTCGCTTTTCTTGTTGGTCGTGTCCATGACCACCACCGGCACGGTCACGGGGGTGCCGTTGATGACGTAGGTTTCGTTCGACACGGACGAACGATAACCACCGTTGAATTGCTTGTAGTAGAGCGCTGCACTCAGCATCGAATCCGGATTCGGGTACCACTCGAACGAGAAATCCGCATTCCACGACATCAGCGGCTTGATTGCCGGGTTGCCGTTGGCGGTGACGTTCTTGAGCGCATCCTGCAGCGATGGGAAGGAATTGGTCGGATCCACGGTGAACACGCGTCCCGCGCCGAGGTTGCTCCAGTCGGTGCGTGACATGGCGCGGTAAAGACCGAAGCGGAACAGTTTGTCCTCGGCGAGGTCGAACGCGACATTGAGGCTCGGCAGCGGTTCGGTGGACGACGCATTGAACGTCTGCTGGGTGACTTGGCCGCTCGGCTGCAACGAGATCGTTCCGTCCGGGTTGTTGATCACGTTGAGACCCGTGCGACCACCGATGGAGCGATCGCTGGTTTGAACCAGACGTACGCCGACATTGCCGGTCACCGGCAGGCCGAACAGTTCCGAAGAAAATTCCCCCATCAGATAGGCCGCGTTCGTGCGTTCGCGCACATCGGTCGTCGCCATCGGGTCGAAGCCGCCGGGAACCCTGCCGGTATCGTACACGCCGGTCAAGGCTTTGTAGATGCACAAGGGATCGAACGTCGCCCAGCTCGTGATCGCGTTGCCGCTGTAGCCCGCGAAGAAATCGGTCTGGCGGAAGTCCTCGCGACAAGCCAGGTTGGCGGCACGAATCGTCGCCGCGTCGGTGTAGTTGAACGGGATCTTCTCGCTCTGCTGGGTGTAGATGGACTTGGACAGGCGTACGCCGAACTTCAGGGCGGTGAACGGGCCGCCCGCCGGAGTGTAGTTGGTATCCAGACGCCAGGCGCGAATGATGTTGTGGCGCGGATTGTCGGTGCGCGTGATGTTGATGGGACCGGCGAAATTGTCCGCATTACCGAGATCGAACCGCGGATCGACGACGATGGTGGGTGCGTCGGCCCCGTTGTAGGCATACGTGTAGTTGACGCGCTGACCATTGATGACACCCGCAACCGGGTTGCCATTGATGTCCTTGGCGTTCGAGAGCAAGGTAATCGAACGCGTCGTGTCCTGCCGGTAGTCGCGCGAATAGGCGAAATCGTTGTCGATCGTGAACGAATCGCTTGGACGCCAACGCAGTTTCAATCCGCCGCCCGAGTAACGCTCGTCACGTGTGTAGTAGGTCGGGTTCGCTTGAATCGTCGAGTTGCCCGCGGCGGAACGCAACACCCCGTTTGGATCGTACTGGAGACTGGTCAGGCCGCGGCGCGCCTCGGTGAAGTTGAGATCGGCCCGGCTTTCGTCGGTGCGCGGATGGCTCACCTGCCAGTCAAGGTTGGCCTCGAAGCGGTCGTTCAAGCGCCATTGCAACGCGCCGGTAAAGGTATTCATCTGCCGCTTGTCGACCAGTTGGCGATATTGGCGCGAGTTCGGTACCAGATAGTAGGGTGTGCCGGAATTCGCCTGTTGCGGCGTGACTGCGGTGCAGTTCGACGTCGCCGAGCTCTTGATCGCGGCGTTGCACGCGTTCCAGGTCGAACTGCTCGAAATCAAATCGTCCGGGTTGGTTCCACCGTTGTTCTGGAGGCTCAAGGCAAGGCCGAGATCACCCGCCTCCCCCAGATGGAACTGATCGACGTAGCTTGCCGTACCGCGCCAGCCCGGCGTTCCGGACCCGTAGTACGGGGAATCGTCATTGCGCCGGTTCTGATAGCCGGCATAAATGGAAAGTGCCTGGAACTGGAGCCGCTGCTTGCCGAAGTCGAGTGGCTTGAGCGTTTCCAGTTCGACCGTGCCGGCGACGCCGCCTTCGATCAGATCCGCGCGCTGCGTCTTGTAAACGCGTACGGTGTTGACCATTTCGGCCGGGAACTTGTCGAAGTTGACCGAGCGGTTGCCGCTGCCGTTGGAGATTTCACGACCGTTGAACGACGACGCGGTCAGAAATGGTCCGAGACCGCGCACGAACAGTTCGGTGGCGCCGTTGTTCTCGCGATGCGAGCTCACGCCGGTGATCGTCTGGATCGCGTCGCCGATCGAGAGCGCCGGCAGGTCGCCGACATCCTTGGCCGAGAGCACGTCGGAAATCACCGTGTCATTTCGCTTGTTTTCGATCGAACTCTGGATCGAGCTGCGAATGCCGGTGACGGTGATGGTCTCCATCGAAGTGGATTTGTCTTTGTCCGCCGCTGCGGATGTATGCGTACCCGCGGTTTCGGGTGGCGCTGTGGTCTCGGCGGACCGGGCTTGCTGCGTCGTGTCCTGCGCGACGACTTCGCTGACAACGCACGCCAAGCTGATGGCCAAGGCACGGCTGAGCACGGTACGGCGGATGGACGGCGCGGCAGCGCGTTCTACGTATTGCGGCATGACTCCCTCCCAAATGGCCCGCTCGTTACGAGCCTGCTTCATATCAAGACACACGTCCTTACCAATGTCAACATATTGGTATGTGAATATTACATACCTATAAACAATACCAATTTATAAATTTCTCGCCGAATATCGCAATTTATTGGTATATGACATTTTGCATATTGGTAAGCCAATCTGGTTGACAATCAAGCGCCAACTAGGGTTAGATGCATGCTGCACGCTCCATCCAGGGAAACAACATGGCTTTGCGCCTGCGCGTTGTACGGCTTTGGACCGGCCTTGGTCTGGCCGCAGTCGTCGTCGTCATGATGGCCGGAAGCAACACCGTACAGGCCGCTTCCACCGCGGCAACCGCGCCGGTACTGGTGCGGGCCGACGAATGGCAGCGCATGGCCAACGCCGAGCATCGCCCACCCCTGTTCGCGCATGAACTCGAACATACCGTGCGCCGAGTGCGCGCGGCGATGCAGGCCGGCATTCACGTGCCCGTACCGAAGGATCCCGGTGGTGGCGCCACGCATGAGCAGCACAAGCGCAACTACATCGCAATCAAGGATGCCGGCACGCTGTACCGCTTGACCGGAGACCGGGCCTATGCCGACTTTGCGCGCGACCTGCTCCTTGCCTACGCCAAACTGTACCCGACGCTCGGCAAGCATCCGGCCAGCGGCGACCAATATCCCGGGCGGTTGTTCTGGCAGGTGCTCAACGACTCGGTCTGGCTGGTCTACGCGATCCAGGGTTACGACGCAATCCGCGACACGCTCTCGGTGCAGGATCGCCAAAACATCGACGACAACGTGTTCCGGCGCATGGCGCATTTCCTTTCCGACGAGTCGCCGCAGAATTTCGACCTGATCCACAACCATGCGACCTGGGCCGTGGCCGGTGTTGGCATGACCGGCTATGTGCTGCGCGATCGTGACCTCGTCGACAAGGCGCTGCTCGGTCTGCACAAGGACGGAAAAGCCGGCTTCCTGCGCCAGATCGACTTGCTGTTTTCGCCCGACGGTTACTACGAGGAAGGTCCTTACTACCAGCGCTACGCGTTGCAGCCGTTCGTAATCTTTGCCGCGGCAATCGAACGCAACGATCCGCAACGCAAAATCTTCGAGTACAAGGACGGGGTTCTGCTCAAGGCGGTCGATGCACTCGTGCAATCGAGCTATGCAGGCCTGTTGTTCCCGATCAACGATGCGCTGCTCGACAAGGGTCTGGACAGCGAAGAGATCGTCACCGGCGTCGACATCACCTACGCGCACACGCACGACGCGGGCCTGCTGTCGATCGCGCATCGCCAGAACCGCGTGCTGCTGACGCCGGACGGTCTCGAGACCGCGCAGGCCGTGGCGGCAGGCAAGGAACAACCGTTCACGTTCCGCTCGATTCTGCTGCGCGATGGCCCCGATGGCACACGCGGCGGATTGGCGATCCTGCGCGAAGGCGGCGAGCGCGGCCAGGCGCTGGTCATGAAGAACACGATGCAGGGCATGGGGCACGGCCATTTCGACCGGCTCAATTGGCTGTTCTTCGACAATGGCCAGTGCATCGTCAGCGACTATGGTTCCGCACGCTTCCTCAACGTCGAGGCGAAGTCGGGCGGCATCTACCTGCCCGAGAACAAGAGTTGGGCCAAGACCACCGTCGCGCACAACACGCTCGTCGTCGACGAGCAAAGCCAGTTCGGCGCGAACTGGCAACGGGGTGAGGAACTCGCACCAACGAAGCTGCGCTTCGAACACAGCGAAGGCCTGCAGCTGGCCGGCGCGACCATGGAGGGTGCGTACCCTGGCGTGGTATTCAACCGCACGCTGGCCCTTGTCGACCTCGGTGACGGCAACCTGCCAGTCGTCGTCGACCTGCTGCACGCCACGAGCGACAAACCAGCGCGATTTGACCTGCCGCTGCACTTCAACGGGCACATCATCACTCAGGGCTTCGCGGCCGAACGTCATGTCGACACGCGCCCCGTGTTCGGCAAAGCCAACGGCTACCAACATCTGTGGGTTGATTCTGCCAGCGCCGCAACGAGCGAGCCGCGCTACCTGAGCTGGTTGTTGGACGGGCGCTTCTACACCTATCGCTTCGGCGCCAGCGTGCCGACCCGCGCCTACATCGTGGAGAGCGGCGCCAATGACCCGAACTTCAATCTGCGCCGCGAACCCGCGTTGATCCTGCGCGCCGATGGCGCGCGTGAGGCGACGTTCTTCGCCGTACTCGAGCCGCACGGCAAGTATGACGGTACCGCCGAGTTCGTCAGCGGAGCCGCGCCTCGCGTGCGCTCAATCGAGCAACTGCGCGGCGACGACGGCGACGTGATCGTGCTGCACCTGGCAGGCGATCGCGAAGTGGCGGTCGCCATCGCCGACTCCGCGAGCGCTGGCGTCAACCACACGGTGGTCGGCAACGGCAGACGTTACGCGTGGCAGGGTGGTTCTGCGCGCATCCTCGCGCCCGTGGCGCAGGATGCACAGGCGCAAGCGAAGCACTGAGCGATGAAACCCTCGCCGCTGCGCTGGACCATTGCCGGGCTGATCGGCCTGGCCACGATCGTCAACTACATCGACCGCAACGCGCTTGCCGTGATGTGGCCGGAAATCGCGAAGGAAATCGGCGCGAACAAGGACGACTACGCGCTGCTCATCACCGTGTTCATGATCGCCTACGCGGCGGGCCAGTTGCTGTTCGGCAAGGTATTCGACCGCATCGGCGTGCGTCGCGGCTTCATGCTGTCGATCTCGGCCTGGTCGCTGGCCATTGGCCTGCACGCGGTGACTGCGTCAATCGCCGCATTCTCCGCGGTGCGCGGCATGCTCGGCTTGAGCGAAGCGGGAGCATGGCCCGGCGCGGTCAAGGCCAACGCACAGTGGTTTCCCGAGCACGAACGCGCCTTCGCACAAGGCCTGTTCAACGCCGGCGCATCGCTCGGCGCGATCGTGTCGGCACCGCTGATCGCGTTGTTGTTCCTGAAGTTCGGCTGGCGCGGCACGTTCGCGCTCATCGCCGTGCTTGGCTTCCTTTGGCTGCTGCCGTGGTCGCTGATCTATCGTGTCGACGTCGATCGTGATCCCGCGACGCGCGACGCGCAGCCCGCCGACACCACACCCCGACTGACGCTGAAGCAACTGATGGCCTACCGGCAGAGCTGGGGTATCGTGCTTGCGCGCCTTTTCCTCGATCCGGTCTGGTGGCTGTTCGTGTCTTGGCTGCCGATCTATCTCGCCGAGACCTTCCACTTCAACATCCTGCAAATCGGCCTGTTCTCGTGGGTTCCCTACGTCGGCGCGATGTTGGGCAGCCTGTTCGGCGGCTGGTGTTCCGGCTGGCTGATTGCCAACGGTCGCAGCGTCCACCAGGCACGCAAATGGACGATCACGTTCGGCGCGCTGCTCATGGTGCCGGGCTTGATCGCGGCAATGCATGCAGCAACGCCGACGTTCGCGGTGCTTGCGATTGCGCTCGTGCTGTTCGGTTTCCAGGTCGCGATCGGCAACGTTCAAACCCTGCCCAGCGACGTGTTCCAGCAAGGTTCGGTCGGCTCGCTCGCCGGCGCCGGCGGCCTGGCCGCGGTGATCGGCACACTCGTGACGACCTGGCTCGTGCCGTCGATGACCGTGCATTCCTACACACCGGTCTTCGCACTCGCGGCCGCGCTGATCCCACTCGCGCTGATCGCGGTCTGGTGGGTCGCAGGCCCGATCCACCGCGTCGGCGACGCGCCGGTACACGAAGAAGTTCCATCCACTTGATTCGAGGAGAGACGCACATGCAAGCGACGCAAAAAACGGCGATCGTCACCGGCGGTGGACGCGACATCGGCAGCGAGGTCGCGGTGAAGCTCGCCGCGACGGGCGCCCGCGTGTGCATCAACTACGCCCACGACGAAGCCGGCGCGCGACGCACGCTCGAGCGGATCGAACATGCGGGCGGCCGCGCGATCGTGCATCGCGCCGATGTCACGCGCGCAAGTGAAGTCGAAGCGATGGTCGCGGCCACGCGCGCGGCATTCGGCGAGCGCATCGACATACTGGTCAATGTCGCGGGTGGTTTGATCGCGCGCAAGCAGCTCGCCGAGATCGACGAGGTGCATTTTCATCGCGTCATGGATCTCAACATGACCTCGACATTTCTCGTCACGCGCGCGGTCGTGCCATACATGACGGCGGGTGCGGCGATCGTGAACTTCGCCTCCCAGGCGGGACGCGACGGTGGCGGCCCGGGCTCGGCGATCTACGCGGCGGCAAAGGGCGCGGTCATGACCTTTACGCGCGCGATGGCGAAAGAGCTCGGCCCGCGCGGCATCCGCGTCAACGCCTTGTGCTGCGGCATGATCGCGACACGCTTCCACGACGAATTCACCAAACCCGAAGTGCGCGCCGCGGTCGCCGCAGCAACGCCGTTGCGCCGCGAAGGCCGTGCCCAGGAGGCTGCCGACGCGGCGGTCTACCTCGCCTCCGACGCCGCGAGCTTCATCAACGGCGCGAACCTCGACGTCAACGGTGGCACGTTCCTTTCCTGAGCGGGGCACCGGCATGACCGCACCATCGGACCCTGCATTCCCGACCGCCGCCTCGGACCAGCGCTGGGATTGCGTCGCGCTCGGCGAAGTGATGCTGCGTTTCGATCCAGGCGAGGACCGCATCCGCACCGCGCGCACGTTTCGCGTGTTCGAAGGCGGCGGCGAATACAACGTCGCGCGCGGGCTGCGCAAGACCTTCGGTCACAGCGCCACCGTACTCACCGCCCTGCCGCACAACGAGCTCGGCCTGCTCGCCGCCGATCTGATCATGCAGGGTGGCGTCGATACGAGTCATGTCGTCTGGCGCACCCACGACGGTGTCGGTCGCACCACGCGCATGGGCCTGAACTTCACCGAGCGCGGGTTCGGCGTGCGCGGAGCGCTCGGTCTGTCCGACCGCGCAAATTCCGCTGCCTCGCAACTGCGCGCGGATGAGTTCGACTGGCAGCACATCTTCGTCCACGAAGGCGCGCGCTGGCTGCACACCGGCGGCATCTTCGCCGCACTCTCCGAATCCACGGCGCAGACCGCGATCGCTGCGGTGTGCGCCGCACGTCAAGCGGGCGTCGTCGTTTCGTTCGATCTCAACTACCGCGCGAGCCTGTGGCACGCGCACCCGGACGCCAACGCCGCACGTCGTGTCTGTCACACGATCGCAGCCGAGTGCGATCTGCTCGTCGCCGACGATTTTGCGCTGGCCACGTGTCTTGGTATCGGCGCCGAGGCAGCCGTGCCGCGCACGGGTCCGATGGATCCCGCGCCCGCGACGGTGGCCGCGCAGCTCGCCCTCCGCACATTCCCTCAGCTCAAGGCCGTCGCGTTCACGTTGCGCGATGCGTACTCGGCCTCGCGCAACGCGTGGGCCGGCTTCCTGTTGACGCGAGCGGGCCTGCACGCCTCGCGTGAGCGCGGCGATCTCGATGTACTCGATCGCGTCGGCTGCGGCGACGCATTTCTCGCCGGCCTGATCCACGGCTTTCTCGCCGGCGCCGACGTGCAGCAAGCACTCGACCTGGGAGCCGCGCACGGTGCCTGGGCCATGACGACACCCGGCGACAACGCCAGCGCTTCGGCCGAGGAAATCGACGCCCTCGCCCACGGCGCCGCGGCTACGGTGCGGCGCTGATCGTGCCGGCACATGGTTTCATCACCAGCGGAGAGACGGTATGCCCGAAATCGTTGTCTATGCACTCGAAGGCCGCACGCCGGCGCAAAAGGAAGCGCTGATGAAGGCGATCACCGAAGTCACCGCACAGCATTTCGCGGTGCCCGCTGCCGGCATCGTCGTGCAGATCGTCGAAGCCAAGGCAGACTCCAAGTCCAAGGGTGGCGTGCCCTACGCCAAACGCGGCTGAGATTCAGGTCAGGCGCAACCCGAACCGCGCGGCGATGTCGATCACCGAGCGCGCATGGCGCAGCAGTTCGGCGCTGCGCTCGACCAGTCGCGGGCGCGCATCGAGCGTGCAGGTCAGCGAGCGCGCGAGCAGCGTCGCATGCGCATCGGCGAGCGCGCGCGCCTGTCCGCGCTCGAGCAGTCCGACCTGGCGCGCAAGTGCGATAAGCGTTGCCGTGTTGCCGTTGCGCAGCAACGTGGCATGTTCGCGCGCGTGGATCAGCACCAGCGCCTGAAGCAGGAATTCGATGTCGAGCAACGCTCCCTGGCCCTGCTTGAGGTCGAACAATTCCGCGGTCGAGCGGTCGCGCTCGACGCGCCAGCGCTGGCGCATGCCGATGACCTGTTCGATCACGTCGCGCGCGTCGCGCGCCTGCGCGAGCGTGGCCGTGCGCACCGCGGCGAAGCGTGCGAGCGTGGCCGCGTCGCCCGCGATCGGCCGCGCGCGCACGAGCGCCTGCTGCTCCCACACCCAGGCGCGCTCGCGCTGGTAGTCGGCAAACGATTTCATGCTGGTGACGAGCAGGCCCTTGCCGCCGTCCGGGCGCAGACGCACGTCCACTTCGTACAACCGACCGGCGTGCGTCTGCAGGCTGAGCCAGGCGACGATGCGCTGGGCGATGCGTGCGTAGTAACGCGCACCATCGAGCGGGCGGGCGCCATCGCTTTCGACGTACGCGCATTTTTCGTCGTAGACGAAGACAAGATCGAGATCGGAGCCGAAGCCGAGTTCGGCGCCGCCGAGGCTGCCGTAGCCGATCACGGCCAGGCCCGCATCGCCGTCCAGCCGGCCGTGCTGACGCTGCATCTCGTGCATCGCCATGGCCAGCAACTCGGCGACGACGAAGTCGGCGGTGTTCGACAAGCCGCGCGCGGTCGCGGCAGCGCCGAGGTGGCCACCGCGATAGGCAAGGCCGACGCGGAACGCGGCGCTGTTCTTCTGCTCCTGCAGCACGGTCAACCGCGTCTCGGCGTCATCCGCCGGCACGTTGGCGAGATGCCGGCGTGAGGCAGCGACCAGTTCGTCGTGACTGGGCGCCTGCGTTTCCATGCGCGCATCGAGCAGGTCGTCGAGCAACAGGGGGTGCGCGATCACGCGCTCGGCGAGCAGCGCGCTGTCGGCGAACAAGGCGACCAGGCGCCGGCGCGCGCCGGCCTGTTCCTCGAGCAGGGCAAGATAGGCCGAACGCCGGATCACGCCGTGCAGCAGACGCAGCAGGCGATCCAGACAGACATCGGGGCCGACGCTGCGCGCGGCCTCCTCGATCAGCGTCGGCAGCAGCGCGTTGAGACGGGCGTGACCGCGCGCCGACATCGTCTGCGCGGCGTGGATCAAGGCCACGACTTTGGCGTGCAACGCGGCCGCATCGTGGTAGCCGAGCGCGTGCAGCACCGCCGCATCGGCGCTGCCGTCGGCGACGCGCTGCACGTAGCCCGTCGCCTGCGCGGCGACGGGCCGCGCGTCGGTCTGCAGCGGCGCCATCACCTCGGCGAAAATCGCGGCGACGTCGGCGCGTGCGCGCGCAAGTTCGACGGCCAGGATCTGCGGCTCAGGGCAGCCCAGCGCCTGCGCGAGGCGCGCGCGTGCCGCGCCATCCTCCGGCAGCGTGTGCGTCTGCTCGTCGCGGAACATCTGCACGCGGTTTTCGACGCGGCGCAACAGCAGGTAGGCGACGCGCAGGCGCCGGGCACGGTCAGTCGCGATCACGCCGAGCTGCTCGCAAGCGGCGAGCGCGGGCAGCAAGCCGCGCTCGCGCAGCGCCGGTTCGCGCCCGCCACGGATCAGCTGCAGCAGTTGCACGATGAACTCGATCTCGCGGATGCCGCCGGCGCCGAGTTTGAGATTGCCTTCCAGATCCTTGCGCGCGACTTCGGCGTCGATCAGCGACTTCATCTCGCGCAGGCCGGCGAAGGCGGTGTAGTCGAGGTAGCGGCGGTAGACGAACGGCCGCAGCGCTTCGATCAGCCGCTTGCCGCTGCGCAGATCGCCGGCGACCGGCCGCGCCTTGATCCACGCGTAGCGTTCCCAGTCGCGTCCCTCGCGCTGGTAGTACTGCTCCATCGCCGCGAACGAGAACGCGACGCGACCGGCGCTGCCGAATGGACGCAGGCGCAGGTCGACGCGATAGACGTAGCCGTCGATCGTGATCTCGGCGAGCAGCTTCACCAAGAGTTGTCCGAGTCGTGCGAAAAATGTCTCGTTGGCGAGCGAGCGCGCCGTGCCGGAGCCGGCGCCGTCAGTCTCGCCGTTCTCGTCGAAGGCGAGGATCAGGTCGATGTCGGAGGAAAAATTCAGATCGGCACCGCCAAGCTTGCCCATGCCGACGACGACGAGGCGTTGCGGTGCGCCGTCCCGTGCGCGAGGTACGCCGTGGCGGCGGATCAATGCGCGCTCGCCGAAATCGTGCGCGGCGACGAGGCAGGATTCGGCCAGCGCCGTCGAGCCCGCAAGCGTCTGCTCGACGCCGTCGAGGCCGTTGACGTCGCGCCAGATCAGGCGCACCGCTTCGCGCCGCCGGTAGCGACGCAGCGCGCGCATCGCCTCGGCTTCGTCCAGCGTCGGATCGAGCGCGAGCGGTCGTGTATCAGCGTGATGCGGGTTGGCCATCAGCAAAAGGCCATTGGCATTCAACAGTTCGGGATCGCGCTGGAAACTTTCCCAGGCGAAATCGCTGGCAAGCAGCACGCGGCGCACGCGCTCGTCCACGCCGGCGTCGTCATGCAGGACCACGCCAGCCTCGCGGCAGCGCGCGAGCAGTTGGGCGTAGCGGTCGGTCAGAAATGCGTCAAACGCGGACTTCAAAGCGGTGGGCAAGGCAAAACCTGTCGTCGGGAAACGAGCGCCAAGCATGGACCAAGTCGGCCCGGTTTGGCAGCGGTACGCGCGCACCGGCGGCGAGAATGGGCGGCTCCCGCCAGCCACATTTGTCCCGTGATGGCTACAATGGCGTGCCACGCACGTCTTCCCGCCCAGGGAAGAAAATGCAGGTTTTGATGCAACCGCGCCGCGCCGGAACAACCGCTGCGGAAGCCCATGAACGGTCCGTTCCCTGACCATGCCCAGGACAGCCCCTTGCATTTGCAATTGACCGGAGCGCGGCAGTGAACGCGATGGACGACCGCCTCTGGCTCAAGGCACAACGCTACCTCGCAGGCAATCAATTGACCGCGGCGCGCATCGCCTGCGAGGCACTGCTGCAACGCGCGCCCGATCATGCGGACGCGCGCCTGCTGCTCGCCGGCATCCTGCTGGGTGAGAAGCGCGTACGCGAGACCGCGGCACAGCTGCTCGCCGCCGCGAATTCCGGGGCGACGTCCGCAACCCTGTCGGGCAAGATCGCACTGGCGTTGTTGCGTGTTGGCGAGACGCGCGCCGCGCGCGACTGCGTTGCGCGAGTGCGGCCGGCCGCCCTCGCCTCCGGCCCCGACTGCGCTGTGCTCGCGCACGCGTTGCAGACGATCGGCGAGCACGAAGACGCGCTCGCGATGGTCGCGCGCGCACGCGCGCTGGGCTTCGACAATGCCGATCTGCGTTACTTCCACGCGATCCAGCTGATCTTCAACGGCAAGCTCGACGCCGCCGCGGGCGAACTCGAGGCCTGCCTGCGCCTGCAGCCCGGCTTCGGCCGCGCTGCGCTGTCGCGCGCGCGCCTGCGCCGGCAGACGCACGCGACGCAGCACCTCGACGACATCTGCCGCCGCCTCGGCGTCGTCGAATGGGGCAGCGTCGATCATGCCGCGCTGGAGTTCGCCCGATTCAAGGAGCTCGACGACCTCGGCGACCATGCCGATGCGTGGGGTGCGCTGGAACGCGGCAACGCGATCATGCATGCGCGCCTGCCCTGCGACCGCGCGCGCGAGGAAGCGCTCGTCGAGCGGATGATCGCGCTGTCGACCCGCGATTTCCTGCAACCCGCGCCGGCGGCGACCCACGCCGGCCCGCAGCCGATTTTCGTCATCGGCATGCCGCGCAGCGGCACGACCGTGCTCGAACGCATCCTCGGCAATCATTCGCAGGTTTCCGCGGCGGGTGAACTCGACGATTTCGCGCATCAATTGCGCTGGCAGGCCGATCATCATGATCGCACGCTGCTCGACCCCATGCTGCTCGAACGCATGCGCGGCCTCGACTACGCCAACATCGGCGCGCGCTACCTCGCGCAAACGCAGTGGCGCGCGCGCGGCAAGCCGTACTTCGTCGACAAGTTGCCGTCGAACTACTTCCTCGCCGGCGCGATCCATCGCGCGCTGCCGCAGGCGCACATCCTGCACATGTCGCGCGATCCGATGGACGTGTGTTTTTCCAACTACAAGGCCTTGTTCGGCGACGCCTGCGCCTACAGCTACCATCTGCCTTCGCTCGCCGCGCAGCATCGCCACTACACGCGCCTGATGCGGCATTGGCATGCGGTGATGCCCGGACGAATCCTCGATGTGTCCTACGAGGACCTTGTCGCCGCGCCCGAGACGCAGGCGCGACGAATTCTCGACTTCTGCGGCCTGTCGTTCGAGGCTGGCTGCATCGACATTTCGCGCAACGCCGCGCCGGTGGCGACGTTGAGCACGGCACAGGTGCGCGAAGCGATACACGATCGCGCCAGGGGCGAGTGGCGCCGCTACGCGACGCAATTCGGCGGCATCGGCGATCTGCTTGCGATGAACTGAAAAAAGCGGGGCCGATATTCCCGCCCCGTCGGCTCAACCACAAGCACGTTCCGTTGCGCAGGCTGCCTTCCGCTACTTGCCGCCGAAATGCACGTCGAGTTCGAGCCAGTACTGGCGACCGTAAACGTTGTAGTTGCCGAAGTTGTAGTACGGCAGCACGGTGTTGGTCGGGTCGTTCGGCGGGTTCTTGTCGAAGATGTTGTTGACGATAAAGGTGAGCGAAGCCATGTCGCCAAAACTGTAGCCGACGCTGCCGTTGTACAGCGTCCAAGCCGGCAGCGTGCCTGCGCCCGGCGTGGCGTAGCCCGCCGCGGCGAGCGTGGAACGGTAGTTCGGCGTCTTGCCGTAGCGGGTGCCGCGCAGCGTCACCGACCAGGCGTCGCGCTGCCAGCCCAGCGTACCGCTGAAGATGCTCTTGAACTCGGTCGAGTTGAACGGATCGTGCAGCAGGTCGATTTCGGCGTCGCCGGGCTGCGGAATGGCGGTGTGCTTCATCGTCACGTTGTAGTTCGCACCGAACAGGAAATCACCGAAGCGATCGGTGCGCAGGCGGTAGTTGCCCGAGAACACCAGGCCGGCAACGCGCTCGCTGGCGATGTTGACCGGGTCGTTGTCCACTTCGAGCAGTTGCAGCGGCACCGGCGCATTGGCCGGGTTGCGCACGATACGCGACAGCGCCTTCACGCAGGTCGGCGAATTGATGTCGAGCACGCCGGTGCGGCATTCGAGTTCCTGGCGCAGGAACAGGTCGCGATCCTCGCGCTGCACCTCGTTTTTTATCTTGACGTCATAGTAGTCGACCTTGACGTTGGCATCCGCGGTCGGCGACCAGACCACGCCGTAGCCGAACGAGCGCGCAGTGATGAATTTCAGGTCGCGGTTGCCGTGATGCTGGCTGAACACGGCGGTCGGGTTGTAGTCGCAATCCTCGATCGGTACATCCGGTTCCTGCACGTGGCAGCGGTAGTAGTCGGTCAGCTGGGTGAACGAGCCGGACAGGCCGGCGAAGGTATAACCCATGTCCGGCGCGCGGAACGCGGTCGCGTAGCTGCCGCGGAACAGCAGCGTTTCCAGCGGGCGATATTCGAGGCCGAGCTTCCAGGTTGGCTTGCTGTCGCCGCCGCCGCCCTCGTTGCTGTAGTCGTCGTAGCGCGCGGACACGTCCGCGGTCAGCGTCGACAGCACCGGTACGCGCAGTTCGCCGGCCAGCGACCAGACGTTGCGCGTGCCCGCGCCGGACGTGCCGCTGCGGCCGTAGAATTCGCCGGCGAGCAGCTCGGGCTGCGCCGGGTTGCTCCATTTCTGCTGGCCGATCTGGGCGATGCCGGCGATGCCGACGCTGCCCGCCGGCAAGGTGAACAGTTCGGTATTGGTGACCTGCAGGTTGAGGTGCTCGGTCGAGGTCTTCGACTTGCTCGCGATCATGCCCTGGAAGCTGCGGTACTGCGCCGGCGTCAGCATCTGGTAGAACTTGCTCGCGTCGGGTTCGTAGATCGGGTAGCCGCCGTCGGTCGTGCCGAGCTTGGGACCGAGGAACTGCTGCTCGAAGAATGCGTCTACCTTGTCTTGCAGCGGCCACAGTTCTTTGGTCTTGTCGAAGTATTCGGAGCGGTCGTAGTAAGCGTCGTAGGTCCAGTTCGACGAACCGATCGCGCCGCGTGCGCCGCCGTAGAAGTTGTAGGCGCGCTTGAGCTCGAACACGCCCTGCACGTCGAGGCCGCCCGCTTCTTCCGGCGAGAAATAGTGCTGGAAGCCCTCGACGCGGCCGGTGGCGCTGTTGAAGAAATTGCCGGGACCGACGTTGCCGCCGTTCGATTGCCACACCTTGGCGCCGTCGCCGTAGCGCGAACTGTCGGCGTTGTAGAGCAGCGTCGCATACAGCTCGACGTTGTCGCTGAGGCGATCGGTGAAATGCAGGTAGGCGGCGGCGGAACGGTCGGCGCTGGTCAGAGTGGAATCGTAGGCCGCTTCCTCGGTAGTGCCGCAGTAATAGCCGCGGCCTGTGCGGAATTTGTACTGAGTCGTGCCGTTGTAATTGCCGGCTACCGCGTTGCAGTTGGATGCGCCCGGATCCACGTAGCGCGTCGCGCCGCTCGGCGTCAGGTAGCTGTAGAGCATGGTGCGCGTGGCAAAACGCGTGGCCGTGTTCGGATTGCCGGTCGTGGAAAAGAACGGAGGACGCTGGAAGCCCCACACCGGATTCTGGTTGCCCAGCTGCAAACCCCCGGTCAGGTTGATGCCGTTGTCGAAACTGTGCCCGCCGAGCAGTTCCAGGCGCTGGCTGGCGCCGCCGCCACGATCGAAGCCGCCGACGCGATAGTTCAACTCGACGCCTTCGACCTTCTGCTTGAGCACGATGTTGATCACACCGGCGATCGCGGCCGAACCATAGATCGAGGACTGGTTGCCCGGCAGGACATCGATGTGATCAACCATGCCCATCGGGATGTTGGTCAGGTCGACGAAGTTGCTCTGCCCGTTGTAGAGCAGCGGATAGTCGGCAAGCGGATGGCCGTCGATCAGGGTCAGCGTGAATGCGGGATCGAGGCCGAGCAGGCTGAGCGTGCCCGCGCCCTGAGTGAAGCCGCCCTGGAACTGGCCGTCCTGCACCGAGCCCGTGGCCAGCGGCAGCGCGCGCAGCGCGTCGTAGACGTTGCCGAAGCCCTCGCGTTTCATCTGCGCGGCGGTGATCGTGAGCACGGGCGAGGCGGTTTCGATCTGCGCCTGCGGGATCAACGAGCCGGTGACGACGACGGTTTCGAGCTGGTTGGAATCCTTCTTGTCCGTGGCGGAATCCGCGGCAGCGGAGTTTTGTGCCCGGGCCGGAGGCGTTTGTGTGATCGCGGCAAGGGCAATGAAGATCGCCGTCGCCAAAGGCAGCCGTTTGGTCATGTTTTCTTCCTCGAATCGTGGGCAATGGCGCCGCGCGCAACATTCGCAAACGCGGCAGGCCGTTGCCGCATGGTGCGCCGACGCGCACGCCGCCCGCTTTCAAAAATTTGACTGAAATCGCGTACGGCCTAGCCGGCCAGACGCTGCATGACCTGGCTGCGGAAGCGCCGGCTCACCGGCACCTCACCGCCGCCGCGCAAGACCGCGACGAGGTTGCCCTTGAACATCTCCTCGAACGAGGCGACCGCGTCGATGCGCACGAGCGCGGAACGGTTGACCTGCACGAAACCCTCGCCGGCTACGCGCCGGGCCACGTCGGCGAATGGGCCATCGATGCGATGGCCGGTCTTCGTGCAATGCAGGATGCAGTCACGACCGTCCGCCTCGATCCAGCGCACGTCGTCGAAGCGCACGATCAGGAAGCGACCGTGCTCGCGCACGACGAAGCGGCCCAGGCCCGGCTTCGCTTCGACCGGCGCAGCGACGGATTCGAGCGTGCCGGTCAGCGCAGCCTGGACGCGTTCGACCAGCGACAGTGCCTCGCGTTCCTGCAGGCGTCGTTGCGCCAAATCGAGCGCGCGGTGCAGGCGCGCGCTGTCGAATGGCTTGAGCAGGTAGTCAGCAGCGTCGATCTCGAACGCGGTGCAGGCATAGTGCCGGTATGCGGTGACGAAAATCACGCTCGGCGCCGGATCGCGGCTCGCCGCGAGCATGCGCGAGAAGCCGATGCCGTCAATGCCGGGCATCTGGATGTCGAGCAGGGCCAGGTCGACGCGCTGTGCGGCGACGGCGTCGGCCGCCTCCTCGCAATTGCGACATACGGCAACGACGTCGAAGTCCGCGCGCGCGCGGACCAGGCGCGCGAGGCGTTCGCGTGCGAGATCCTCGTCCTCGACCACGAGCACGTTCAGGCGTTTCATGCCGCCCGCCCCAAGACCGGCGCACGGTCGGGTACGACGATGACGACGCGATAGTGCCCCTGGCCGACGAAACCGGCCTCGAAACACGCGGCTTCGTCGTAGAGCAGCGCGAGCCGATCGCGGCAATTCGGCAAAGTCATGCGCATGCCCGCATCCGTCGCCGACGGCGGCTGCGCTCCGGTGTTCTCGATCTCTATGCGTATCTCACCACCATCGCGCCACGCGCGCAGCGCGATTTCGCCCCCATCGAGTGAGCGCGCGATGCCGTGGCGGATAGCGTTCTCGACCAGCGGCTGCAACAGGAACGACGGCAGCCGGCGATCGAGCAGCGCATCGGCGACGTCGATGCGCGAGCGCAGGCGCGCGCCAAGGCGCACGCGCTCGACCGCGAGATAGGCTTTGACCAGGACCAACTCCTCGCCCAGCGTCGCCGTCGCGCGCTCGCCGTGATGCAGCAGCATGCGCAGCATGTCGGCGAGGCGCACGGTGAAGTGCTGTGCCTTCGAGTTTTCCTCGAGCATGGCGACGAGTGCGTTGAGCGCGTTGAACAGGAAATGTGGCTGCATCTGCCGCTGCAGCGCGGACAACTGCGCGGTCGCCGCCTGCGTGCGCAACGCTTCGCGCGCGAGCGACTCGTCGCGCGCCCGACGGAAATAGATCCCGGCGTTCGCGCACGCCGCCGTCGCCAGATAGCACATCACTCCCCAATGCGCCTGTGTCGTCAGCAGTCGCACGACACGCGCGGGAAAAGCCGCCGGCATGCCGAACCATTCCGCCTCCACCTGCATTGCCGCCGCCACGATCGCCGCATGCAGCACAATGAAGACGAGGGCCGCCGCCGCCTGCAAGGCGAACGCACGCCACTTCCAACCCCGCCATTCCAGCGGGTGTCGCTGACAGAACACGATGACGAACGGCGCCAGCACCCCCCAGACGTACCAGATGATCGCGTTCCAGCCGAGCATCGGGGCGAAATCCATGTCCTCGCCGCGCACAACATATTGCATCTGCGTCTGGAAAGTCGTGATCGCCGTCATCGCTGTGGCGGCGACGAGCGCGATCAATCCATAGCGTCGCAGGTTTTCCACCCGCAGTTCTCCCCGACCCGGCACCGCCGAAGTGCGATGTTTTTCGTAGTTCTACGTGCGTGTGCGCGTTGTGACCAGTGCCTGAAGTCATCCACACGGCGATATCGCGTCCACTGCGCGCCACCGCCGACCGCATTTCCAGGCTTGCCGCCGCCGTATTCGTGCTCGCGCCGCGACCGCCGGTGCCGGCCGCGCAACCGTTCGTGCCAAAACCGTTTCGCGCACGCGCGCAAGCGCCGAGCCTTACCGTCGGATGCGGCACTACGCGCCGCGCGGGGGTTAGCCACGATGAACATGCTGAGCAACCCTGCGTTGCGCGAAATCCAATCCGGCCGCGGCGTGTCGCCATGGCGGGCGCCGCCGCGCGGGGAAGCGGTCGCCACGCCGGAGCCGTTCTGCGTCGGCATTTCCGCCGCGGACCGGATCCTGCGCCAGACCCGCCAAGTTGCGCTCGGCCAGCATCGCAGCACGCACACGCACACGCACCGCGCGAGCTGTGCCTACCTCCTCTTCCATCGCAGCAGCGTGCGCCTGCGCACGCCCACAGGCGGCGAGGAAATCGCCACCCCGCTGCACGTGAGCATGCACGCGCCGGGCGAGATCCACGCGCGCGAGGCGCTGAACGACGAAGGCCACGACTGCGACTTCATCGCCGTCGCCCCGCGACTGCTGCAGCGGCTGCGCATGGGCGTCGCGGGCATCTACGTCACCAACGACGGCCTGTTTCCATCCGGTGCATGCGAGACGACGCCGGAAATTTTCCTCGCCCGGCGCCGGCTGTTCAGTGCCGCCTCGCGCCCCTGCACGACGCTGAATTCACACCAGATCGACGCGGCGGTCGAACGGCTGCTGGCTCTGATCTTCGACCGCGCGAGCGCACGCCATCGATTCCTGTGCGGCCAGGCGCGGACAATCCGCGGCCGGCGTATCCAGCTCGTCGAGGACGCCAAGACGATCCTTGCACGCGAATATCAAACCGACTTGACGGCAATGGGGCTCGCCTATCGGCTGCACTGCTCAACCGCCTATCTTTCGCGCACGTTCCACGCCGCAACCGGATTCCGGCTCGTCGACTACCGCCACGAGCTGCGCCTGCGCAGGGCTGCGTACCTAATCGAGCGAGCAGACGCGGAAATCGGCGAAATCGCCGTGCGTGTCGGCTTCGCCAGCCACAGCCATTTTTCCAGCGCGTTCCACCGGCGCTTCGGCATGACGCCGTCGGAATATGTGAATCCGTCGGCGTAGGCCGGCGCTACCGTCGCGCGGCAGGCAGGTCAAGGCCGCCTTCCAATGCGTCGGACGCACTTCGCCCCACGGCACTTCGGCGCAGCAGTTTGCGGGGGGCTGAAACGAAAAAGCCCGCCGCGATTGCTCGCGACGGGCTACCCTCCCCCACAAGCCCTAGGGCTTCGTGTGGCCGCATTGGATTACAAATCTTTCACGCGCGCACGTCGCGCCGCATCAATTCGGCACCGTACGCACAAACTTCCCGCACATCCCGTCAATACGATTCGCCGGCTAGACTTGTTTCCCGCGAATGACGGACGGAAGCGGAATGAATGCCCATGTACAGGTGCCGGAGGAATGGCGCGATTGGATCGCGCGCAATCTCGTCCGCGGCTGCGATCCGGAAATGCTGATCGCAGACATGGTGCGCGCGGGCTTCGACGCGCAGGCGGCGCGAAACGTCGTGTCCGGCCTGGCCGACGGCGACGCCGCCGAGCCCCCCGCGAGCCGCGCCTACGTCCACGAAACGCCGCGCCTGCCCGCCGGCAATCTCATCCGTACGCCGGATCGCGACGTGCGCGTCGTGCTGCGTGTCGAACAGCCGACGATCGCCTTCGTCGACAGCCTGCTCGATGCGGACGAATGCGACGAACTCGTGCGTCTGTCCGCCCACCAGCTGGTACGTTCGACCATCGTCGACCGCAGCCACGGCGGCGCCGGAGTGACCGCCGGGCGCACCAGCGATGGCATGTATTTCCCGCTCAACGCCGACCCCTTCATCGCGCGCCTGGACCGGCGCATCGCCGCGCTGATGAACGCGCCGGTGGAGAACGGCGAAGGCTTGCAGATCCTGCACTACCGCACCGGCGGCGAATATGCGCCGCACTACGACTATTTCGCGCCCGAGGACGCGGGCAGTCGCACGCATCTTGCGCAGGGCGGGCAGCGCGTGGCGAGCCTGGTGATCTACCTCAACGACGTCGACGACGGCGGCGCGACCGTGTTCCCGCTGCTCGGCCTCAGGCTCGGGCCGAAGAAAGGCGCGGCGGTCTACTTCGAATACAGCAACAGCCTGGGCCAGGTCGATGCGCGGACCCTGCACGGCGGCCTGCCGGTGCTGCGCGGCGAGAAGTGGATTGCGACGAAATGGATGCGCCAGCGGCGCTACGGCGCGTAATCCGGCGCCGCAAGCCGCGGGCCGCGACGGGCGCGCGCCCGAAAATGCGTGTCGCGCACGACTGAACCGCGCCGGCCGCAAAGCGCATCCACCTCCGTGCCGCCGGGATTGCGCCGGGCACGCAGGAATTTGCCGCTTGCGGTCACGCGATGCGCCGCGCCCTGAAAGCGCGGCCGGCCGGCACCGGTCTTTCCTGTCCACGGACACGAACTCTGCGACAATTCCCGGATGAAATTCCTGCCTCGCTCCATCCTTCTGGCCGCCCTCGCCTGGCTGACCACCGCGACCGTCCTCCATGCCGCGGAAACCGACGAACTGCTGCCGGTCGAACAAGCCTTCGTCGTCGGCGCGAAAGCACTCGATCGCGACACGGTCCGTCTCGACTGGAAACTGGCCGAGCACTACTACCTCTATCGCGAGCGCATCAAGGTGACCACGGCCGACGCCGGTGTCGCCCTTGGCGCGCATGAGCTGCCTGAGGGCGAGAAAAAGCACGACGAGTTCCTCGGCGACGTCGAGGTCTATCACCGGGATTTTTCCTCGAAGCAGAAGTTGAACGCACCGGCTGGCGTCGCGCAGATCACGCTCGCGGTGCGCTATCAGGGCTGTCATGAAGTCGCGCCGAAGATCTGCTATCCGCCGCATACGGTGAAACTTGCCGTCGACTTGCCACCCGCGATCGCGCCGACGGCCAGCGACGCGACGAACCTGCTCAGCGGCGGCGGAGCAGGCGGTGCGCTCGATACGGGCGAGCCGCTGCCGGTCGACAAGGCCTACGTCTTCGAAGCGATTGCGACGAGCCCGGGCGAAGTGCTCGTGCGCTTCACCATGCCGAAAGGCTACTACCTCTATCGCGACAAGACCTCGTTCCACGCGGACAACGCCTCGCTCGGCGCGCCGCGCTGGCCCGAAGGCAAGCTGCACGATGACGCCAGCTTCGGCAAGACCACCGTGTATTTCGACCAGGTCGAAGTGCCGATCGCCGTGTCCGGCCTGGCCGCCGGGCAACCGCTGCGCCTGACCTCGACATTCCAGGGCTGCCTCGAGGGCAGCGTCTGCTATCCGCCGACGATGCGCAGCCTCGCGGTGACGATGCCCGCCGACGCAGCGGCAACGGACACCGGTCGGGGCACCTCGCAACAACAGACGCGGCCGGCGGCAAGCGGAGGATCACTGCTCGCCGCGCTGTTCGCCGCGCTGCTCGGCGGCCTGATCCTCAACCTGATGCCGTGCGTGCTGCCGGTGCTGTCGCTCAAGGCAATCTCGATCCTCGAGGGCGGCGAATCGCCCCGGCACGCGCGCAAGCACGTGCTCTGGTACGCCGCCGGCGTGCTGCTCTCGTTCGTCGCGGTCGGGCTCGCCGTGATCGCGCTGCGCGAGGCAGGCCTCGCCTATGGCTGGGGTTACCAGCTGCAGCAGCCGCTGATCGTCGCGATCCTGGTCTACGTGATCGTCGCGATCGGCCTGTCGCTGTCGGGCGTGGTCCAGTTCGGCGTCGGCCTGACCAATGCCGGACAGGGCTTGGCCTCGCACTCCGGACCGGCCGGCGATTTCTTCACCGGTGTGCTCGCAGTCGTGGTGGCAAGCCCTTGCACCGCACCGTTCATGGGCTCCGCGCTCGCGTTCGCGTTCGCGAGTTCGACGCTGACCGCGTTCCTCGTGTTCATCGCGCTCGGCCTGGGGCTGGCATTGCCGTTCCTGCTGATCGGTTTCGTGCCGGCGTTGGGCAAACTGCTGCCGAAGCCCGGCGCGTGGATGGAGACGCTCAAGCAACTGCTCGCGTTCCCGATGTACCTGACCGCGGCGTGGCTGATCTGGGTACTCGGCAACCAGCGCGGCGTCGATGCGATCGGCCTGGTGCTCGTCGGCGTGATCTTGCTCGGTTTGGCGCTCTGGTGGTTCGAGCACAGCCGCTACGCCAACGGCGCCTGGCGCGCACTGGCGCTCGTCGCGCTGCTGCTCGCGCTGCCGCCGCTGTACGCGATCGCGCGACTCGACCGCCCCGCGGCGGCACAGAGCACCAGCACCGATCACGTCGCCTTCAGCCCGGCCCGGCTCGACGAACTGCGCAAGTCGGGCAAGGCGGTGTTCGTCGACGTCGGCGCGGACTGGTGCACGACCTGCAAGGTCAACGAGCGCGCGGTGCTGCATACCGACGCGTTCCGCGCCCTGCTCAAACGCACCGACACGACGTTTATGGTCGCCGACTGGACCAATCCCGACCCCGACATCGAGGCCTTCCTCGAGAAATTCCATTCGGTCGGCGTGCCGCTCTACGTCGTCTTCCGCAAGGGCGAGGAAGGCCGCGCCTTGCCGACCGTGCTGACCCAGGCCACCGTCCGCGACGCCATCGAGAACGCCGATACGCAACAGCGTAACGCGGCACCGTGAGCATGGAATCCACCGCCGCATCCGGCTGATCGCGTCCACGGGCAATATCCACCGCGACGAATTGCCCCGGCCGCAACGGTGGACAGAACCGCGCCGTAGGTAGAAGATTCCCGGGCCATCAACGGCTCGGCCGGGCACGTTTGCGGCGAGCGGGTTCGTCCATGCCGCAGCCTGATCCGGTCGATGCACCATCGCTCACGGGAGTATCGATGCAAGCTGCCGAAACCTACAACGACCATGTCGTGCGCCTGTTCCTGCTTGCCTCGGCGGTATGGGGCATCATCGGCATGCTCGTCGGCATGTACGCCGCGGCCGAACTGGCCTGGCCCGCGCTCAACTTCGGCATTCCCTGGCTGACCTTCAGCAGGATCCGCCCGGACCACACCTTCGGCGTGATCTTCGCCTTCGGCGGCTCGGCGCTGATGGGCACCTGCTACTACGTCGTGCAGCGCACCGGACATACGCGCCTCGCGCTTGGCCGCGTCGCCAGCTTCACTTTCTGGGGCTGGCAGCTGGCCTGCGTGCTGGCGATGGCGACGATGCCGTTCGGCATCACGCAGAGCAAGGAGTACGCAGAACCCGAGTGGTTCGTCGACATCCTCGTCGCCATCGTCTGGGTCGCATTCGGCAGCGTGTTCTTTGCCACGCTGGCGCGACGGCGCATCCGCCACATCTACGTCGCCAACTGGTACTACGGCGCATTCATCATCGCCGTGGGACTGCTGCACATCGTCAACAATCTCGCGATTCCGGTGTCGCTGTGGAAGTCGTACCCGATCTACTCGGGCGCGGTCGATGCGATGGTGCAGTGGTGGTACGGGCACAACGCGGTCGCGTTCTTCCTCACCGCGGGCTTCCTCGGCATGATGTATTACTTCGTGCCGCGCCAGGCGCAGCAGCCGCTGTGGAGCTACCGCTTCTCGATCGTCAATTTCTGGGCGCTGATCTCGGTGTACATGTGGGCCGGTTCGCACCACCTCATGTACACCGCGCTCCCGGACTGGGTGCAGTCGGTCGGCATGGCGTTCTCGCTGATCCTGCTGATGCCGAGCTGGGGCTCGGCGGCGAACGGCCTGCTCACGTTCAACGGCTCGTGGGCACGATTGAAAACCGACCCCGCGGCGAAGTTCATGGTGCTGGCTCTGGTGTTCTACGCGGCGGCGACATTCGAGGGATCGATGATGGCGATCAAGACCGTCAATTCGCTCTCCCACTACACCGACTGGACGATCGCACATGTGCACTCCGGCTCGCTCGGTTGGGTCGCCATGATCACGATCGGCTCGCTCTACGCGATGGCCCCGCGCGCGCTGGGCCAGCCGGCGATGTATTCGCGCAAGGGCATGGAAGTGCATTTCTGGCTGCACCTGAGCGGCACGTTGCTCTACGTCATCGCGATGTGGTGGGCCGGCGTCACCGAGGGGGTGATGTGGCGCGCGACGAGCGCCGACGGTTCGCTCACCTATTCCTTCCTCGACAGCCTGATCGCGGTCAAGCCGCTGTACGCGCTGCGCTGGCTGGGTGGCGTGCTGATCTGGCTGGGCATGTGGGTGATGGCATGGAACCTCTGGTACACCGCGGCCGATGCCCGCGCGCACCTGATCACGCCGATCCCGGTGCCGATCCCGGAACCCGATGTCGACCAGATCCCGGCGCCGCTGCCGGCGCAAGGCTGAGGGACAGGACATGGCACGCGGATACAAGTATTTCGAAGCGATCGAGAAGCACGCGGGACTACTCGCCGTGCTCACCGCGATCATGGTGTCGATCGGCGGACTCGCCGAGATCACGCCGATGTTCATGGAAGCGAACAAGGTGCAACCGGCCGCCGGCGTGCTGCCGTACGATGCGTTGCGCCTCGCCGGCCGCGACATCTACGTGCGCGAAGGCTGTTATCTCTGCCATTCGCAGATGATCCGCGCCCTGCGCTTCGAGACGCAGCGCTACGGCCACTATTCCGTCGCGAGCGAATCGGTCTACGACCGTCCGTTCCAGTGGGGCAGCAAGCGTACCGGCCCCGACCTCGCGCGTGTCGGCGGCAAATATTCCGACGTCTGGCAGCGTCTGCACCTGCAGGATCCGCGCAAGGTCGTGCCCGATTCGAACATGCCGGGCTATCCGTGGCTGGAGAAGACGCCGCTCGACGCGGCCGACATCCAGGCGCGCATGCGCGTGCTGCGCATGCTCGGCGACCCGTACGTCGATGCCGACATCGCCGGCGCGCCCGCAGCGCTCGCCGGCAAGAACGAGCTCGACGCTCTGGTCGCCTACCTGCAGGGCCTCGGCGTCAAGAACGAGCCAGCTGCCGCAGCCGCGCCCGCGGGCGACGGAGGCACGCCATGAGTCCGTTCTGGGGCAATTTTGCCGGCGTGATCACCACGCTGCTGCTCGCGGCCTTCATCGGCATCTGGATCTGGGCGTGGAGCGGCCGCCACCGCCGCACCTTCGATGCACTCGCGCGCGTACCCATGCAGGACGGGGAGGATCGGCAATGAGCGCATTCTGGTCGGCATGGGTGATGTTTCTGATCGTGCTCAACCTCGGCATCACGCTGTTCCTGTTCCTCTGGGGCCAGCGCGTCGAGATTCCGACGCGCGCCGACGGCACCAGCGGCCACGTCTGGGCGCACGGCGTATTGCGCGAAGGTGTGCGCAGGCTGCCGCTGTGGTGGGTGTTGCTCTCGGCGAGCATGTTCGTGGCCGGCTTCGCCTACCTCGCGCTGTATCCGGGATTCGGCAGATCCAGGGGCCTGCTCGGCTGGACCTCGCACGACGAGCTCGCGGCGGCGACGCAACGCAACGACGCCGTGCTCGGCGACCGCATGCAACGCTACTCGCTGTACCCGATCGAGGAGCTTGCCCGCGACGGCGGCGCGACGCGCATGGGGCACGTCCTGTTCGAGGACAACTGCGCGGCCTGCCACGGCCGCGAGGCTACCGGCAACCCGCTGCTCGGCGCACCCAACCTCGCCGACAACGACTGGCTTTACGGCGGCGACGGCAAGGCGATCATGACCAGCATCCTCGACGGCCGCCACGGCGTGATGCCGCCCTGGGCCAGCCTCGGCGAGGACAACGTCGTCAGCCTCGCCAACTACGTGCTCAGCCTGTCCGGCGCGGCGCATGACGATGCCAGGGCCGCGCAAGGCAAGGCGCTGTTCGCGACCTGCGCCGCCTGCCACGGCGCCGAAGGCAAGGGCAATCCGGCGCTGGGCGCGCCCAACCTCACCGACAACATCTGGCTGTATGGCGGCGACCTCGCCAGCGTCGAGGAAAGCATTCGCCACGGCCGCGGCGGCGTGATGCCTGCTTGGCGCGCACGTCTCGGCGAAAACGACGCGCGCGTCATCGCCGCGTGGATTTATTCGCTTTCGCACGGCAATGCTGGCAGCGGAGCGCCCGCCGCGGCCCGGTAGGCGTCGCGCCAGACGTGCATCGATGACCCTCGCAGGAAACAAGGCAGCGGCCTGGTACCACCAGCCGGTGCTGTGGCTCGGCGTCGCCGTCTTCGCCGCCTCGCTGATCGGCTGCGCCGTGCTGATCGTGGCCGGCGCGCGCTATGCCGATCCGCCCTTGCCCGACACCGGCAAAACCGTGCTCAAAGTGCCGGTGGCACACCCTTCCACGCCGGAGCAAGGGCAATGAACGCGCGAGCGGACCGTTGCTGGCATTGCGCCTCGCCGATCGCGCCGGACACGCGCATCGAGGCACAGGCCGGCGGCGCATCGCGCGCATTCTGCTGCGGTGGCTGCGCCGCAGCGGCACAGTGGATCGAACAGCTCGGCCTCGGTGACTACTATCGCCTGCGCAGCCAACCGGCACCGCGCGCACCCGGCGACACCGAGTCGGCATGGCGTCGCCCGGAGTTGCTGCGTGAAGTCGCGCGCCCGCTCGGTGACGGCCGCAGCGAAGCGCTGATCGCGATCGAAGGCGTGCGCTGCGCCGCCTGCGTCTGGCTGATCGAACGCGCCCTAGGCGCGGAGCGCGGCATCGACAGCGTGCAGGTCAACGCCGTCTCGCGGCGCGCGCGCATCGTCTGGCGCGAACACGAAACCTCGCTCGCCGACGCGCTCGCCGCGCTCGCGCGCGCCGGCTACACGGCACTGCCGCTGTCCGCACCGGCGCTCGACGACGCGCGCCGGCGTGAGGCGCGCGAGGCGATGAAGCGTCTGCTCGTCGCCGGCTTCGGCGCGATGCAGGCGATGATGTACGCAAGCGCGCTCTACTTCGGCGCAGTCGAACGCATGGACACGGCGACGCGCACCGGCATGCGCTGGCTCGGCCTGCTCGTCGCTACCCCGGTCGTGCTGTACTCGGCGCGACCGTTCTTCGCCGGCGCCTGGCGCGCGTTGCGCGCACGCACGCTCGGCATGGACGTGCCGGTCGCGCTTGCGCTCGCGGCAATCTATGCGGCAAGCGTGTTCGCCGCACTGCGCGGCCGCGGCGAAATTTACTTCGACTCGGTGTCGATGTTCGTGTTCTTTCTGCTCGCCGGACGTTACCTCGAGATGCGCGCGCGCCACCGCGCCGGCGATCTTACCGACTCGCTCGCCCGCCTCGCGCCGGCCCAGGCCGAGCGCGTGCGCGCCGGCGACGGCACGATCGAACGCGTGGCCGTCGCCGAGCTCGCGGTCGGCGACCTCGTGCACGTCGCCGAAGGCGGCATCGTGCCGGTGGACGGCGAGCTCGAGAGTGCGTCCTGCCGCGTCGACGAGGCGCTGCTCAGCGGCGAATCGCAGCCGCTGCGCAAGCAGCGCGGCGACATGCTGATCGCCGGTAGCGTGCTCGCCGAAGGCCCGGCGCGCATCCGTGCGCGTCGCGTCGGCATGGCGACGACGCTGGCGGCGATCCAGCGCCTCATCGCACAGGCGCAGGCCGAACGCCCGCGCCTGGCGCGCGCGGGTGAGCGCGCCGCCGCCCATTTCGTGGTGCGCGTGCTCGCACTCGCCGCGCTGTGCGCGCTGGTCTGGACCTGGCTCGACCCGGCGCGCGCGTTCGACGCCACCATCGCGGTGCTCGTCGTGTCCTGCCCGTGCGCGTTCGCGCTCGCCGTGCCGGCTGCGATCACGCGCGCACTGGGTGCGCTCGCGCGCCGCGCGGTGCTCATCGTGCATGCCGACGCGATCGAAACCCTGGCCGCGGCCACCCACGTCGTATTCGACAAGACCGGCACGCTGACCGAACCGCAGCTCGCGCTCGCCGACGTCGAGGCGACCACACGCCTCGATGCCGCGGAGGCACTGGCGATCGCCGCCGCGCTCGCACGGCAGAGCCGCCACCCCGTCGCGGTCGCGATCGCGGCGGCGAGCACCGCCACGCAGCTCAACGCCACCCACGTCGTCGCCACGGCCGGCGGCGGCCTCGCCGGCGAAATCGACGGGCGCCGCTATCGTCTGGGTCGCGCCGCGTTCGCGCTCGCTTCGGCCGGCGACGACGACGCGATCGTGCTTGCCGACGACGACGGCGCGCTCGCGCGCTTGCGCATCGGCGAGCGCCTGCGCGCGGGTGCGCGCGAAGCGGTCGCCGCGCTGCGCGCGCAGGGACTGCAGCTCGAAATCCTCAGCGGCGACGCGCCGGAAAAGGTGCGCGCGATCGCGGCCCGGCTCGACATCGCCGACTGGAAGGCGCGGCAACTGCCAGCCGACAAGCTCGCCCGTCTGCAGGCGCTGCGCGCGGACGGCGCGCGCGTCATCGCGGTCGGCGATGGCATCAACGATGCGCCCGTACTCGCCGCGGCCGACGTCGCCGTGGCAATCGCGGGCGGCGCCGAGCTCGCCCAGGCCAGCAGCGACATCGTCCTCGCCGGCGAGCGCCTCGACGCACTCGCCGAGGCGCGTCGCGTCGCCTGCGAAACGCTGCAGGTGATGCATCAGAATCAGCGCTGGGCATTCGTCTACAACCTCGCCGCCGTGCCGCTCGCGGCGCTCGGCTTCGTGCCAGGCTGGCTGGCCGCGGCGGGCATGTCGGCGAGTTCGCTCGTCGTCGTGCTCAACGCACTGCGTATCGACCGCCGCCGCGCCGCGCCGGTCGTCGCCGCCGGCAACGCGTTCGCTTCGCGAGGCGCGGCATGAGCATCCTCGCGCTGCTGATTCCGTTGTCGCTGCTGTTCCTCGTCGGCGCCGGCATCGCGTTCTTCTGGGCGGTGGATCACGACCAGTTCGACGACATGGAAACGCCGCGCCTGCTGCCGCTCGCCGACGCCGACCCGGACGATTCGCGCGAAAACAAGGACGACAGCTGATGGGCGATCCGCTCACGCTCGGTGCCGCATTGCTGCTCGGCCTCGCCGCGAGCGGCCACTGCGTGTTGATGTGCGGCGGCATTTCGGCCGCGCTCGGCGTGGCTACGGCGAAGGACACGCGCGGTCGCCAGCGCGCAGGGCTGCTCGTCGCCTATCAACTCGGCCGCATCGCCTCGTACACGCTGGCCGGCGCGCTGTTCGCCGGCGCATTCGGCACCGCCATCGCCGCGCTCGACCATGCGGCGGTGCGCTTCACCTTGCGTGCGCTGGCCGCGGCCGCCTTCCTGCTCGCCGCACTCGTCGCCAGTGGGCGCCTGCGCGATCCCGGTCATTTCATCGGCCGCCGCGTCTGGCCGAAGCTCGCGCCGCTGGGCCGCCGCCTGCTCCCGGTCGCGACGCTGCCGCGCGCGCTGGCCTTTGGCATGATCTGGGGCTGGATGCCGTGCGGCTTCGTCTACACGGTGCTGCTGATCGCCACACTGCAACTCGACGCCGGGCGCGGCGCGGCGACGATGGCGGCGTTCGGCGTCGGCACGGCCCCGGCCTTGCTCGCCGCCGCGTTCGGCGCGCAGCGCTTCGCCGGCTGGACTACACGCCCGCTCGGTCGCCGTATAGCCGCGTTCGCGCTGACCATGAGTGCGATCCTGACCCTGGCCGGCCCGATGCTCGTCGCTGCACTGCCGGGGCTGCACCCTTTCCTGCCGTTCGATTGCGCGCGTTGATCCGCGCCCGCCGCGCGGCAGAGGCAACGCAGATCGCTTAGAATCCGCGGCATGTGGCAACGTACTCCTTTGCTGATCGTCACCGTGGCGATCCTCGGCGCCGCGCTCGGCCTGTTCGTGTCAACGCGCATGAACAGCTATGCCGAACGGCCGCTGCCGCCGGGCGTGACCGTGCTCAAGGTCGGCGACGCGCGCAGCGACTTCGAACTGGCCGACCTCGACGGCAGATCGCGGCGCCTGTCCGAGTTCGACGGCAAGCTCGTGCTGCTCAACTTCTGGGCGACCTGGTGCGGCCCATGCCGCGAGGAGATGCCATTGCTCGACTCGACCCACGAGAAGTTCGCCGACAAGGGCCTGCTCGTGGTCGGCATTGCAGTCGACGACGCCGATGCGGTGCGCGATTACCTCAAGGACTACCCGGTACGCTACCCGGTCCTGCTCTCCGGCGACGACGACGACGTGCCGCTGCGCTACGGCGACACCCGCAATGTGTTGCCCTACAGCGTGCTGATCGGCCGCGACGGCAGGCTGCTCGCACAGCGAGCCGGCTACTTCAGCACGGACAGCCTCACCGACTGGCTGCGGCCGCATCTGTAGCCGACACAACCGGCCGCATGCGCGGCCCGCGACGCCGGCACGGATTCAAACAATCGTTCAACATCGGCCATCTTCGCCGATTTTGAGCGTATCGCACTGGACAAGTCGCCATCGACGGCGCAGACTTCGGCGCCTTGAACGGGCCGCCGGCCTGTTGGATACCCACTTCGTGGCGAAAATCCTCGTCCTGCACGGCCCCAACCTGAACCTGCTCGGCACGCGCGAGCCGGAAATCTACGGCCGTGCCACGCTGGACGAGATCAACGCCGACCTGGCCGCCCGCGCCAAGGCGGCCGGGCATGCGCTGGAATGCCTGCAGTCGAACGCCGAACACGAACTGGTCGGGCGCGTGCAGCATGCGCGCATCGACGGCACGGCGTTCATCCTGATCAATCCGGGCGCGTTCACTCACACCAGCATCGCCCTGCGCGATGCGTTCGCGGCGGTGGCGATCCCGTTCATCGAGGTGCATCTGTCGAACGTGCATGCGCGCGAGGCATTTCGCCGGCACAGTTACCTATCCGATCTTGCCGTTGGCGTGATTTGCGGGCTGGGGCCGATCGGCTATGGTCTCGCGTTGGCGGCGGCGGTGCAGAAACTGGATCAAGCTGCAGGCTGAAAGATCGCGCAAGCAAGAATCAAGAACCAAAGATAACCGGAAATAAAAGCAGGTGTATCAGTGGACCTACGCAAAATAAAAAAACTGATCGATATCCTCGAGGAATCCAACCTCGCCGAACTCGAAATCAAGGAAGGCGAGGAATCGGTGCGCCTGTCGCGCGTGCCGAAGGGCGCAGCGATTGCGCCGGTAGCGCCGGCGACGCATGTCCAGGTTCCGGCTGCAGCGCCCGCCCCCGACCCCGCCGCGAGCGCGTCAGCCCCGGCACCCGCCACGGGCGGCAAGGAGCTGCCGCCGGGCCATGTGCTGCGCTCGCCGATGGTCGGCACGTTCTATGCCTCGCCCAACCCCGGGGCACCGGTCTTCGTCAAGGTCGGTCAGGCGGTCAAGGTCGGCGACACGCTCGGCATCATCGAGGCGATGAAGATGTTCAACCAGATCGAGGCCGATGCCGCGGGCACCGTGCTTGCGGTCCTCGCCACTAGCGGCCAGCCGGTCGAGTTCGACGAGCCGTTGTTTGTCATTGGCTGAAAGAAAGCCGGGACCCGATGCCCGATAAATCTCCCGGACTCATCACATGCTAGACAAAGTCGTCATCGCCAACCGCGGCGAAATCGCGCTGCGCATCCTGCGCGCCTGCGCCACGCTCGGCATCAAGACGGTGGCGGTGCACTCCACCGTCGACCGCAATCTGAAACACGTCGGCATGGCCGACGAGTCGGTGTGCATCGGCCCGGCGCCCGCGGCGGAAAGTTACCTGTCGACGCCGGCGATCATTGCCGCCGCCGAGGTGACTGACGCGCAGGCGATCCATCCGGGCTACGGATTTCTCTCGGAGAATGCCGACTTCGCCGAGCGCGTCGAACAATCCGGCTTCATCTTCATCGGCCCGACCGCCGAAGTGATCCGCATGATGGGTGACAAGGTCGAGGCGATCAAGGCGATGAAGGCCGCAGGCGTGCCCTGCGTGCCCGGTTCGGGCGGACCGCTCGGCGACGACGCGGCGACGAACGCGAAGATTGCGCGCGAGATCGGCTATCCGGTCATCATCAAGGCCGCCGGCGGCGGCGGCGGCCGCGGCATGCGCGTGGTGCACACCGAGGCGCACCTCCACAATGCGATCCTGACGACGAAGTCCGAGGCCAAGGCCGCGTTCAACAACGATCAGGTCTACATGGAGAAGTTCCTGGAGAATCCGCGCCACGTGGAAATCCAGGTGCTCGCCGACGGCCAGGGCAACGCGATCCATCTCGGCGAACGCGACTGTTCGATGCAGCGCCGCCACCAGAAAGTCGTCGAGGAAGCGCCCGCGCCCGGCATCACCGACGCGCAACGCGAGGAAATCGGCCGCGTCTGTGTCGAAGCCTGCATCCGCATCGGCTACCGCGGTGCGGGCACGTTCGAGTTCCTCTACGAAAACGGCCGCTTCTACTTCATCGAGATGAACACGCGCATCCAGGTCGAGCATCCGGTCACCGAGATGATTACCGGCGTCGACCTCGTGCGCGAGCAGTTACTGATCGCCGGCGGCGAAAAGCTGTCGATCAAGCAGAGCGACGTCAAGATCACCGGCCATGCGATCGAGTGCCGCATCAATGCCGAGGACCCGGACACGTTCATGCCCTCGCCGGGCATGGTCAAGCGCTTCCTCGCCGCCGGCGGCCCCGGCGTGCGCATGGACACGCACATCTACGACGGCTACAAGATTCCGCCGAACTACGATTCGATGATCGGCAAGCTGATCGTGCACGGCCGCGACCGCGAAACCGCGATCGCGCGCATGCGCATCGCGCTCGGCGAATTGGTCATCGACGGCGTGAAGACCAACATCCCGCTGCAGCAGCGCATTCTGGCCGACGGCGGCTTCCAGACCGGCGGGCAGAACATCCACTATCTCGAAAAGCGGATTGCGGAGCAGCGCGAGAAGGGCATCGGACGCGGTTGAAATGCTTTGTGCTCGTCATTCCGGCAAAGGCCGGACTGCGTAGGCAGGATGCCGAAGCGAAAATTCGTGCCGCGAATGGCCTGAAGGGCAAACTGCAGATGCAGTTTGTAATCCGGCTTCTTCTAATAATGCAAAGATGAATGGAATGCCGGCTTTGCCGGCATGAACGAATCCATGGCCTGGCTCGAACTCTCCCTGACCCTGCACGCGAAGCAGCAGGAGCGCGTCGAACTCGCGCTCGAGGATCTCGGCGCCCTGTCGATCACGCTGCGCGATGCCGATGCGGACACGCCCGACGAACGCGCGATCTTCGAGCCCGGCGTCGGCGAACTGCCGCTGTGGAACGAGATCGTGCTCAATGCGCTGTTCGCGAACGATGCCGACCGCAGCGGGCTGGTGCATGCACTGCACGAACTCGTGCCCGAACTTGCGCCGGACCGCATCGCGTTCCGCGATGTGCCCGACCAGGACTGGACGCGCGCCTGGATGGACACTTACCAGCCGATGCGTTTCGGCGAGCGGCTCTGGATTTATCCGAGCACGGTCGCGCCGGGTGCGGATGACGCCGGCAAGGTCATCGTCCATCTCGACCCCGGCCTCGCCTTCGGCACCGGCACGCATCCGACCACGGCGCTGTGCCTGGAATGGCTCGACGCGACCGATGTAAGCGGCAAGACCGTGATCGACTTCGGCTGCGGCTCGGGCGTGCTCGCCGTCGCCGCGCTCAAGCTCGGCGCCGCGCGCGCGATCGGCGTCGACAACGACGAACAGGCGATCGAGGCAAGCCGCAGCAACGCCGAACGCAACGAGGTCGCGGCACGGCTGGATCTGCATCTGCCGCAGGATTTCCCGCCGCAACGCGCCGACATCCTGATCGCGAACATCCTCGCCGGCCCGCTCGCCGACCTCGCCGCGCAGCTCGCGGCGTGCGTCAAGCCGCGCGGGTCGCTCGCCCTGTCCGGTATCCTTCGCGGGCAGGAGGCCGAACTGCTTGCGCGTTATGCGCAGTGGTTCGAAGATCTGGCTGTCGCAACGCGCGAAGATTGGACACGCATCACCGGCAGGAAGAAGGCTGCGGACTGACTGCGGCAAAGCGTCCCACCCCTCGGCCTGCGTTTCCGCCCCACGTCGCGCCATCACATCATGTACACCCAGTGTCCCGAGTGTCTGACGATCTACATGGTCGTGCCCGAAGCCCTGGCCCAGGCGCGCGGCAGCGTCGTGTGCAAACACTGCACGGCCGTGTTCGACGCCCTGCGCACGCTGACCGGCGACCTGCCGGTCGGAGCCCAACGTCTTGTCGAGCACGAATCCGGCACGGCAATCCCCGAGTTGACGCTGCCGATCATGCGGCCCATGGCGGCTGCGGAAACCACCACCCGCCCGCCTGTCCATGCCGCACCGCCGCCTGAGTTCGCGCGCGCGCATCGGGCGAAGCACGCTTCCTCGGGCTGGCTCTGGAAAGGTGGCATCGCCTTGCTCCTGCCGCTGCTGCTCATCCAGCTCGCCTGGGCCGAACGTCGCGAGTTGCTGCAGAACCCGACCTCGCGTGCCTGGCTCGAACGCGGCTGCAGGTTTCTGCGTTGCACGTTGCCGCTCGCCCACGATGCGGAAGCCCTGGTCCTGCTTTCGCGCGACGTACGCCCGCACCCGTCGGTGCCGAGTGCGCTGATCATCTCGGCGACGCTGCGCAATGACGCGGACGTGGCCCAGGCATTTCCGACCGTCGAGATCACCCTGACCGACCTCGACGAGCAGCGCATCGCGATGCGTCGCTTCAAGCCTGCCGAATACCTCGGCGACGCCCGTACGCTGAGCTCGGGCCTCGCCGCGCACGGCTCGACCGCGCTCGTGTTCGAGGTTGCCGACCCGGGCAAGAACGCGGTGGCCTACGAATTCAAGTTCCTCTGAGTCCGCCCCGTCCATTCCCGGATGCGGAAGTCGGGCGCAGGTTCCTGTGCGGCCACTCTTGCGGATGGATGCGGGGCCACGACCGACCACCGCCGAGATCTGGTGCGGATCAAAAAAATACTTAACTCGCAGGCGCTGCGGCGATAGACTACCCGACCCGCGTTGCGAATTCTTCGGCTTCGCCCACGAAGCCGATCCGGGATTGCCGTATCAGGGAAGAACCAAGAGCAAACTTAGGTACCCGCACGATGAACGCCGCACCCAACCTGCGCCTGAGCGAGGCGACCGAGTCCGCGCTGCAGCCGGCACTGCGCGAATGCGTCGCGCGCGCGGTGCGCCGCTACCTGCACGACATGGACGGCGAAGCCTGCGGCTTGTACGGGATCGTGCTCGATGAAGTCGAGTCGCCGCTGTTGCGCGAGGTGATAAATTGGGCCGGCGGCAACCAGAGCAAGGCGGCCGCGGCGCTCGGGATCAACCGCGCGACGTTGCGCAAGAAGCTGGCCGCGCACGGGTTGTAGTCCCCCGCCGCCGGCAACCGTTCGAACAGACGGCTATAATTTCCGCTTGAAATTTTTGCGGTCGCGACCGATCGCGACATTCGAACCGCGGCCATGCGTGGCCGCATTTCCCAAACAAAGCTGCGGAAACTCCCATGTCCGACTCCCCCGTACCGGTCCGGCGCGCGCTGCTCAGCGTCTCCGACAAGACTGGCCTGATCGAACTCGCGCGCGCGCTCGCGGCGCGCAACGTCGAACTGCTGTCCACCGGCGGCACGGCCAAGGCGCTGCGCGAGGCCGGCATTGCGGTGAAGGACGTCAGCGACGTAACCGGCTTTCCCGAGATCATGGACGGCCGCGTGAAAACCCTGCATCCGAAGGTGCATGGCGGCCTGCTCGGCCGGCGCGGCACCGACGATGCGGTGATGGCCGAACTCGGCATCCAGACTGTCGACCTGCTCGTGCTGAACCTCTATCCGTTCGAGGCTACCGTCGCCAGGCCTGACTGCACGCTCGACGACGCGATCGAGAACATCGACATCGGCGGCCCGGCGATGCTGCGCTCGGCGGCGAAGAACTGGAACGACGTGGGCGTGCTCACCTCGCCGGATCAGTACGCGGCGGCGCTCGCCGAAATCGAACAGCATGGCGGCCTTTCGCGTGCCACCCGCTTCCGGCTGGCCGTCGCTGCGTTCAACAACGTGGCCAACTACGACGGCGCGATCAGCGACTACCTCTCCGCTCTGAAACTCGACGAAGCGCATGAGCACATCGTCGGCCACGAGGCTTTCCCCGCGCAGGCCAACGGCCGCTTCGTCAAGCTGATGGATCTGCGCTACGGCGAGAACCCGCACCAGAGCGCCGCTTTCTACCGCGACCTGCATCCAACAGCGGGCACGCTGGCCACGTTCCAGCAACTGCAAGGCAAGGAACTTTCGTTCAACAACATTGCCGATGCCGACGCCGCGTGGGAATGCGTGCGCAGCTTCGTCAAGCCGGCCTGCGTGATCGTCAAGCACGCCAACCCCTGCGGCGTGGCGGTGAGCCTCGACGGCATCGGCAAGGCCTATGACCTCGCCTGGCAGACCGACCCGACTTCCGCGTTCGGCGGCATCATCGCGTTCAACCGCGAGGTGGACGGCGCCACCGCGCAGGCCATCGTGTCGCGCCAGTTTGTCGAAGTGGTGCTGGCGCCTGCGTACAGCGAGGACGCACTCAAGGCGTTCGCGAAGAAGGGCAACGTGCGCGTGCTCGAAATCCCGCTGCCGCCCGGCACCGATCTGGTCGCCGCGCATCCCGGCGCCAACTCCAGGCGCGTCGGCTCGGGCCTGTTGATCCAGACTGCGGACACCGGCATGGTCAAGGCGGAGGACTTGAAGGTGGCGACGAAAATCGCGCCCACGCCGCAGCAGATCGACGATCTGATCTTCGCCTGGAAGGTGGCGAAATTCGTCAAGTCCAACGCCATCGTCTACGCGAAGAATCGCCAGACCATCGGCATCGGCGCCGGCCAGATGAGCCGCGTCTACAGCGCGAAGATCGCCGGCATCAAGGCCGCCGACGAGAAGCTCGAAGTGCGCGGCTCGGTGATGGCCAGCGATGCGTTCTTCCCGTTCCGCGACGGCATCGACGCGGCGGCGGCGGCAGGCATCGCTGCGGTGATCCAGCCCGGCGGCTCGATGCGCGATGCCGAGGTGATCGCCGCCGCCGACGAGCATGGCCTGGCGATGGTGTTCACCGGCATGCGGCATTTCCGCCACTGAAAAATTTCTGAACGGCGAGCGCGTTGCGCCAGAAATCCGCCATATTCGACCGCTTAGATTGAAGTCGTCGCACCGGCGACTGGCGCGACCGCAGCAACGTTCCGAGCCAACCAACGGAGTGTCCAATGAATCGCAACCTGAATTCGATGGGTCTCGTCCTTGCCCTTGCCGCCATCTCGGCCGCGGCCGTCCAGCCTGCGTCGTCCGGCGCGCTCGACGGCTGGCTGAAATCGCAGTACGGCGCGCAGGCCAACGTGGCCCATGCATGGAAAGGAACCGACTGGAAGAACCCGCAAGCCGATTCCGGTCCGGCATCCGCCACCGAGCAGCGCGTCTGCCTGGATTCGACCCCGCAGCCGAAAGCGCCTCGTTTCGTCGCCGTATGCACGACCGTCAAGGATGCGGGCCCGCCCACGCCGGGACTGGTCGATCTCTGGCAGATCGACGCCGCCAACTCGCAACCGGCGCTGTTCAAGCGCGAGGTGCCAGCCGGATGGGGGGCGGGTGCGCCGGGAAAAGTGAGCGTGGTACAAGTGGGTCCGGATCGATTCGCCTTCCGCGTCGAATCTGGCGCGACCAACATGGGCAGCAATGTCGGCGTGTCGGAGTTGTATCTCGCACAGAACGGCACGCTCGCCTCCTGGTTCGCATATCCGCACATTTCCGACTACAACGGCGCCTTCGAGTCGAACGACCCGAGCAAATGCCGATCCGATGCGGAATGCGGCAAAAAATTCGGCTATTCGACGACCTGCGAACTCCACGTGGATCGAACCAAACAGACCGACGGATACTATGCACTGTCGATCCGCGTGCAAGGCATCGATCGAGGGCGCCCGATCCACCGCAGCATCCCAGTGCCGCTCGTCGACGGCAAACCTTCGTTGACGCCGGCCGAACTGAAAAAACTCGAATGCAGCAGAAACTCCAGCTGGGATCAATAATGCAAACGATCATCGCCAGCGACGGGCAAGCGCTCGCACGGCCTCTGGTTTCGCCAGCGCGGAAACGGCACGCGACACCATGAAGGTGCTCGTCGTCGGCTCGGGCGGGCGCGAACATGCGCTGGCGTGGAAGCTCAGGCAATCCTCGCGCGTCGACGAAGTGATCGTCGCGCCGGGGAATGCCGGCACGGCGCAGGAACCGGGCGTGCGCAACGCGTCGATCGCGGCGACCGATATCGAGGCGTTGCTGCATTTTGCCCGAGTGGAAAACGTCGCATTAACCGTGATCGGCCCCGAGGCTCCGCTGGTTGCGGGCATCGTGGATCGATTCAACGCAGCCGGATTGAAGTGCTTCGGTCCGAGCGCGAAGGCCGCACAGCTCGAAGGCTCGAAAGCCTTCGCCAAGGATTTCCTCGCCCGTCACCGTATCCCGACCGCGCACTACGCCGTGTTCACCGAACTCGCGCCGGCGCTCGCCCACGTACGTGCGCATGGCGCGCCGATCGTGATCAAGGCCGACGGCCTCGCCGCGGGCAAGGGCGTGGTCGTGGCGATGACGCTGGCCGAAGCCGAGCGCGCGCTCGAGGACATGCTCGGCGCCAACACGCTGGGCGCGGCCGGCGCGCGCGTCGTCATCGAGGAATTCCTCGACGGCGAAGAGGCGAGTTACATCGTCATCGCCGACGGCCGGCACGCGCTGCCGATGGCCACGAGCCAGGACCACAAGCGAGTCGGCGACGGCGACACGGGAGCAAACACGGGAGGCATGGGCGCGTACTCGCCCGCGCCCGTGGTGACGCCCGAAGTCGAAGCGCGCGTGCTGCGCGAGGTGATCGCGCCGACGCTCGCCGGCATGGCCGCCGACGGCACGCCGTTCACCGGTTTCCTCTACGCCGGCCTGATGATCGATGGGTCAGGTGCGCCGAAGGTGATCGAGTTCAACGTGCGCTTCGGCGATCCGGAGACGCAGCCGATCATGCTGCGTCTGCAATCCGATCTGCTCGAACTGATCGAGGCCGCGCTGGACGGCAAGCTGGATGCGCAACGCACGCGATGGGATGCACGGCCCGCGATCGGCGTCGTCCTCGCCGCGCACGGCTATCCGGGCACGGTGCGCACGGGCGACGCGATCAGCGGCCACGATGCCGACTTCGGCGCCGAGGTGAAGGTGTTCCATGCCGGCACGAAAACCGAGAACGGCCGCGTCGTGACCGCGGGCGGACGCGTGCTGACCGTGTGCGCACTCGGCGCGGAGCCCGGATCGAGTCCGGGGCAGGCTCTGCGCGCGGCGCAACACAGCGCCTACGCCGCGATGGCTAGGATCGCCTGCGCCGGCGCGTTCCATCGCAGCGATATCGGCCACCGCGCACTGCATCGCGGCGACTGAGCGGGCGTCTACTTCTGCACCGGGCCGGGCGGCGGCGCGGCTGGCGCGGCCCGCATCGCCGGCGCCTTGAAGTACGGATGCTCCGCCGGCCACGGGCGATCCGGCACCTGCTGCTTGACGAATTGCTGCATCGTGGAGCGGAGCATCGCCGCCGCCTCGGGGTTGCGCGCACGCGTCGCCTCGAAAATCGCCTGCGCCTGGTATTCCTGCGCGTCCTTGAACTTGGCGTGCGCGGCCAGCGCGAGCGCGAGCGCGGCCGCATTCGCCGCATCCGGACGCTGCTTGTACAGCAACTGGCCGTAGTCGAGCGCGACGTCGCGCGTCTTCGCATCCGCCGCCTCGCAGGTGCTGGCGACGCGCACGAAGATCTGCAACAGATCACCATCGTTCTTGCGCCGCTCGAGCACGCCGTTGATCGCCTGCAGCGCGCCGTCGCATTTGCCCTGCGCCGTGAGCGCGGCGACGAGGTGCGCGTACGCAGTCGCGCTGTCGGGCTGCAGCGCGATCAGGCCGCGATACTGTTCGGCGGCCTGCGCGTAGCGTGCACGGCGCATCTCGGCATCGCCGAGCAGCAGCCAGGAATCGGGCAGTTTGCGATCGAGTTTCTGCGCCTGCCGGTATTCGTCGTACGCCTTCGCGTCGTTCCCGGCGAATTCGGCGACGATGCCGCTGGCCACGCGCGCGGTAGCGCTGTCGGACTTTGCCTTGAGCGCCTGGTCGACATAGGACTGTGCGACGGCCTGGTTGCCGAGCGTCGCCTCGATGCGCGCAGCGAACGCCAGTGCCTCGACGTCGTCCGGCGTCTCCTTCAGCACCGCGGCGAGGGTGTCGCGCGCACCTTGGATGTTGCCCTGCTGGGCAAAGCTGCGCGCCTCGGCCAACGTGCCGCCGGCCTGCTGCGGCGCGGCGAGCATGCCGGCGACAAGCGGATCATCGAGCGCCGCGGCGCCACGGCCCGCCTTCGCCCGCGCCTCGTCGGCGGCCTTGGCGTTGTTCTGCCCGGCGTAGGCGTCGGCAAGATCGGCGTACAGGCCGGTCGCCTGCGGATCGAGCCTGAGCGCCTTGTTGAGCGCCTCGACCGCGTCGGCGTAGCGCTTCTGTTTGAGCGCGAGCTGACCGAGCATCGCGAACGCGACCGGCGCGTCGGCGTGTTCGCGCGCCGCATCCTCGAGCAGCTTGCGCGCGCCGGCAGTGTCGCCGAGATCGACGAGCGTGTCGGCAAGCCGATAGCGGATCGGCAGATAGACCTTGTCGCGCTCGAGCGCGGCCTGGAAATTCGCGCGCGCATCCTCGTTGCGCTTGAGCTTGCGCGCGATCACTCCGCGCAGGTAGAACCAGCGGCCATCGTTCGGATTGACCTGGGTGGCGTCGTAGAAAGCAACCGCCGCGGCTTCGTCGAAACCATTGCGCGCGTACAGCGCACCGAGATCGGCGTAGGCCTGCGCGAGCGGCGGACCGACCAGATCGGCCCTGGCCTTGTCGATCACCGCGCGCTCGTCGGCGATCTTCTTCGCAGCGTCCGCCGCCAATTTCGAGGTATCGGGTGTCGGCACGGGCTGCAATGCGCCGTCGGCATGGGCCACGACCGCGGCGAGGGCGAGCAGAAGGGAGGCGGAAAGCCGTAGAGAATTGCGCATGGATATGTCCGGAAACCAGGTTCTCGAACCGCGTAGTTTATCAGCGCTCAGGTTTGCTACTCTGGCCGCGGGGTGAACGACGACCCGGCACGACGCGAGGCACGATACGCGGGGTCTCGCGTCGCGATACGCCGGCACACAGCGCCGCAGTGCGCGTCGTTTTCAGACAATATGGCCGCAGCGCCGATAACGCAGAGGTAGCGATGTCCGACCACAGCCAGTTCCGCCTGTTGCGCGAACGCCGCTTCCTGCCGTTTTTCCTGACCCAGGCACTGGGCGCATTCAACGACAACGTCTTCCGCGTCGCGACGATCCTGCTGATCGGTTTCAGCATGAGCCTGCCCGACGAGAAGGTTGCCTTCTACAACAACATCGCGCCGGCACTGTTCATCCTGCCATTCTTCCTTTTCTCCGCCTCGGCCGGCCAACTCGCGGAGAAGTTCGAGAAAACACGCATCATCCGCTTCGTCAAACTGTTCGAGATCGCCGCGATGGCGATTGCGACCTGGGGCTTCGTCACCCGCAGCCCGTGGCTGCTGCTGTTCGTGCTGTTTCTGATGGGCGCGCATTCGACCCTGTTCGGGCCGATCAAGTACGCGATCCTGCCGCAGGCGTTGGACGAAAGCGAACTGGTTGGCGGCAATGCGCTGGTTGAAACCGCAACCCAGCTCGCGATCCTGTTCGGCATGATGGTCGGCGGCGCGTTGATGGCCACGGGCGGCGCGAACGGACCGCTGCTCGCTTCGATCGCCGTGCTCTGTGTCGCCGCCGCCGGCTACCTCGTCTGCCGCGCGATCCCGCCCGCACCGCCGACCGCGCCCGGATTGCGCTTCAACTGGAACATCCTTTCCGAGACCTGGCGCGTGATGCGCTTCGCCGCGCGAGATCGCACCGTATTCAACTCGGTGCTCGGCATCTCCTGGTTCTGGTTCTTCGGTATCGTCGTCACCGCGCAGCTGCCGAGCTATACGAAGATCTTTCTCGGCGGCAACGACGCGGTGTTCACGTTCACGCTCGCGCTGTTCTCGATCGGCACCGGCATCGGCTCGCTGCTATGCGAGCGCCTGTCCGGGCACAAGGTCGAAATCGGCCTGGTGCCGTTCGGTTCGATCGGCATCACCCTGTTCGGCGTCGACCTGTATTTCGCGCGTCCGCATCCGGCGCCGGTGCAAGGGTTGGGGCCACTCGAATTCCTGCATTCCGCGGGCGGCTGGCACATCGCGTTCGACCTCACCCTGATCGGCGTGTTCGCCGGCTTCTACATCGTGCCGCTGTTCGCGCTCGTGCAGAGCCGCGCCGAGCGCGACCAGCTTTCGCGCATCATCGCCGGCAACAACATCATCAACGCGCTGTTCATGGTCGCGGCGACGGCGCTGTCGCTCGCGCTGCTCAACGCGGCGCATTTCACCATCCCCCAGTTATTTCTCGTCGCCGCGCTGCTCAACGCCGCCGTTGCGATCTACATCTACACGCTGGTACCGGAATTCCTGCTGCGCTTCGTCGACTGGATCCTGATTTCGCTGCTCTACCGCGTCCGCACTGAAGGCCTCGACAACATTCCGGAGGAGGGCCCGGCAGTGCTCGTCTGCAACCATGTCAGCTTCATGGATGCGCAGATCGTGCTCGGCTGCATCCGCCGGCCGGTACGCTTCGTCATGTACTACAAGATCTTCAACACGCCGCTGCGGCCGCTGTTCAAGGCGATGAAGGCGATCCCGATCGCAGGCGCAAAGGAAAACCCCGAACTGTTGCAACGTGCGTTCGCGGAAGTCGACAAGGAGCTGGCCTTGGGCAACCTCGTCTGTATCTTCCCGGAAGGCGGCATCACGCGCGACGGCGATATCGCGCCGTTCCGTCCCGGTATCGAACGCATCCTCGCCACGCAGCCCGTGCCCGTAGTGCCGATGGCCCTGCGCGGGCTCTGGGGCAGCATCTTCAGCCGCAAGGATTCCTGGCTCAACCGCGCGCGCCTGCCGCGCCGCTTCCGCGCGCGCATCGAACTCGTCGCCGGCCCGGCCGTACCGGCGGCGCAGGCGACTGCAGCCATGCTCGAAGCAAAGGTGCGTGCATTGCGCGGCAATTCAGCGTGAGATCGAGAACACCTTGACCACGGATTGCACGGATAGAGCAGAACCAGAAAATTTTTTTCTTTATCCGTGTTGATCGGCTCGTATCAGTCCCGATCCGTGGCCAACACTCTCGATTTGCTTCTCAGCCGAACACCCCGGCAATGACGATCACGGCGAGAATCGCGAGCCAGACAATCAGCACGCGGCGGATCAGGGTCATTGCATCGTCGAGCTCGATCAGCGCATCGGTTGTGTCGACCGAATGGCCGTCGCCGGCTTCGACGTCGGCATCGACGCTGGCGCGCGCGATCGCGCCGAGAAAGCCGCACTCGAAGCTCCAGTAGCCCTGCGGATGCGCGGCGTGGTAGCTGCGCCAGGCCTTGAGCACGGCGTCGAAGTCCGAAGCGATAGCGAGCGCGAGCGCGATCAGGTGCGCCGGCAGCCAGTCGAGCAGGCGCGCGAATTTCTGCGCCAGCGACTGTTGCGTGGCGGGCAATGCCTGCGCGTGCGCGGGCGTGTACGCGAGCAGGTGCGCGAGGCGATAGAGCAAGGCGCCAACGGGCCCGAGAATGGCGAACCAAAGCACGACTCCGAACACGCGGCGCAGTCCCGCGGTGAACGCGGCTTCGACCACCGCGTTCGCTTCAAATGGCAGCGGCTCGCTCATTTCCTCGGGCTTGAGCGCCTGCGCCGCCTCGTTGCGGCGATCGGAGTCAGGCGCCTTGTCGACCGCTTCGACGTCCTGTTCGAGATCGCGCGGCCCCATGCAGTAGAACAGCACGACGATGCCGACGACGAGGCTAGGCAGGCCAAAGACATTGCCGCGCAGCGCCAGTTGCACGGCCAGGCAGAGCAACGCGGGCAGGCCGATCGTGATGAGCAGGCCGAGTTCCGCGCTGGATTGTGCCGCGCCCTGATCCTGCCAGCCGCGCAGCCAGGAAAAATTGCGCAGGCGCTTGAGGTCGGGGGCGAAATGCGTGAGCAGCAGGACGACTACGATCGCGACGAACACGATGGCCATGAAAAATTTCCTTCCGCGCAAAATGCGCGGGCGCGGGAAATTGTAACAGCGGCGCTTATCCGCGCACGGCCCGGCGCAGCGGATCGTCGTGCGTCACCGAATCGAGCTCGATGCCCGCGGCTTCGCGCAGCCAATGTTCGACGAGGCGGTACGACACCGACAGTGGCGACGGCATCAGCAATTCGCCCGAGGCGACACCGTCGACAAGTTGCCGCGCGGTGAACCAGCGCGCGTCTTCGAGTTCGGGACCGAGCTTGATCGTCGGATCGTCCGCGCGCGCGGTGAAGCCGAGCATGATCGACGAGGGGAACGGCCATGGCTGCGAGGAATGGTAGTCGCAATCGACCACGCGCACGCCGGCCTCCTCGTACACCTCGCGCTGCACCGCGGCTTCCAGCGTCTCGCCCGGCTCGACGAAGCCGGCCAGCGCCGAGTAGCGGCCCTTCGGCCAGCTCGCCTGGCGGCCGAGCAGGCAGGCGCCGCCGTGCGCGACGACGACGATCATCGCCGGATCGGTGCGCGGGAAATGCTCGGCGGCACATTGCGGATTCGTGCACACGGCGCGATGACCGGCGCTTTCATGCCGCACGCGCGAACCGCAGACGCTGCAATGGCGTGTGCGCTCCTGCCAGTTGACGATCGCACGCGCGTAGGCGAACAGGCCGGCATCGTCGGCAGCCAGGGTCAGGCCGGCGCTGCGCAGGTCGACGAAGTCGCCGCCGATCCGCGCGGCAATGCTGGCGCAGGCCGCATCGTCCGCACGCCAGACGAACCAGTCGTGGCCTTGCGTATTGCCGAGATAGGTCGTGGCCTCCTCGCTGCCCCCGAAGCAAGCGAATCGAGCGTGGTCGAGGCCACGCAGGCGGTGCCCGGCGGCGTCGACCAGTGCGCGGCCGTCGGCGCGCAGCAACAGGAACCGCGCGGCCACCGCGTGCAAGCGCCGGTTGATCGTTTCGGTGTCGCTGCGCCAATCGGCGTCGCGTTCGATTTCGAGGGCGGAGAACGTATTGTTACGGCTGCGTACGAGAGAACTCATCGAATCATTTTAGCGCCCATCCATGAGCGCAGGATCGAAAACGCAGTTCCCGGTGCCGGCGGCGTGTCAGATGCTGAAGGACGAACCGCAGCCGCAGGTCGTTTTCGCATTCGGATTGCGGATCACGAACTGCGCGCCTTGCAGGCTCTCGCTGTAGTCGATTTCCGCACCCATCAAGTATTGCAGGCTGAGCGGATCGACCACCAGGGTGACGCCTTCCTTTTCCAGCGCGAGATCATCCTCGGCGCGCGCCTCGTCGAACGTGAAACCATACTGGAAGCCCGAGCAGCCGCCGCCGGAGATGTAGACGCGCAGCTTGAGGTCGGGGTTGTTCTCCTCGGCGATCAGCTCGCGTACCTTGTGCGCGGCCGCGTCGGTGAAGATCAGCGGCTGCTCGAGGGCGTCCTGGTAGCTGGGCGTCGTATCCATGCGGGCGTAGATCGTGCCGATTCGGGCGAAATCAAGTACGCGCGGCACCGGACAGCGCGAACTCGTCCGCTTCGTCGGGCGCGGCCAACTGCTTCGGCGGCTCGGCACGATGCACGATCTTGCCGTTGATCTGCGCGCCGGCTGACATTTCCATGACCTTGTAGTAGACGTTGCCTTCGACGCGCGCGCCGGCGGCAAGTTCGAGCCGCTGCGTCGCGGTGACATCGCCGTTGACCTCGCCGTTGATGATCACATGCGGGGCGATGATCTCGCCCTTGATGCGCCCGCTGTTCGACAAGGTCAGCACTGCGCTGTCGCCGTCGCCGTGCAGCGCGCCTTCGACACTGCCGTCGACGTGCAGTCGGCCGTTGAAGCTGACGTCGCCGCGGATCTGCGTACCGCCGGCGATCAACGAGGTGGTTTCGGCCGGCGGCGCGACCTGATTGGACTTGCTTCTATTCCCCAGCATGCGTCCCTCCCGACGTGGTCAATACCTCGTCCCATGTGAAATCGCGTGAACCCTTGCCGAACTCGGAGCCGGCATCGGCCTCGACACGCACGCCGTTCGGCACGAAACCCGCCGGCAGCAGAAGAGTACCTTTTATTTGCTGGAAATACTTGAAGGAGAATCCCACTCCCTTTGCGTCTGCGCTGTCCGCGAGATCGGCCCAATCAACCGTCACGAGTTTGCCGGCGCGCATGCCGCTCAGGCTGATCCGCACCTGCCCGCTGGCGACCTGGCCAGGCTTGAGGTTCTGCGTAAGCGTGACGGAATAATTGAACAGGCGCGGATTGTCGCGCACCGGCGCGAGGCTCAACGCCTGCACGCTGAGACCGTCGCGCTTTGCGTCGGCGCGCGTCAGACTGCTGTAAAAGGCCAGGTCGGCGCGCAGCCCGGCGATCTCCTCCTGGCGCTCGCCGATCTGGCGCTGCAACTGCGCATTCGCCGCGTTTTCCACCTGCTGCGCGCGCTCGAGCACGGCCACGCGCTGCTGCAGGGTCGCGTTCTGTTCGAGTGCATGCCGAAGCTGCGTCAGGCCGTCGGCCGGCACATTCTCGCGCAACACCCAGGTCGCAGCGACGGCGACCACAATCGAAGCGAACCAAAACAGGCCTAGCGTCGCCCACTCACGCCAGCGCGGGCGCTCGGCGTGCGGGCGGATGACGAGGGTGGGTGGTGGCGGAACGTGGACCATGCACGAATCGTTCGAGGCGAACGCGAGAGCTTAGCGAAAAACGCGGCCCCGCACCCATTCGCCGCGGCTATACTGCGTCGTCGTTCACATTCATTTTCGCCGATGCTCTGGATCAAGGCCCTGCACATCGTCTTCGTCGTGACCTGGTTCGCCGGGCTGTTCTATCTGCCGCGGCTGTTCATCTACGACGTCGAATCCGCCGACGCCGCGGTGCGAGCGCAGTTGCGAATCATGCAACGGCGCCTGCTCGGGATCACGCATGTCGGCGGCGCGCTCGCGCTGACCTTCGGCATCTGGACGCTGATCCTCGTACCCGCCTACCTGCACCAGGGTTGGCTGCACGCCAAGCTCGCCCTGGTGCTCGGCCTGGTCGCCTACCACATCCGGCTGGTGCAACTGGTGCAACGATTCGCCGAAGACCGCAACACGCACTCCTCGCGCTGGTTGCGCGTGTTCAATGAAGTGCCGGCGCTGTTCCTGATCGCGATCGTGCTGCTGGTGGTGGTGAAACCGGCATAGAGGCATGCCGGCGCAGCCGGCATTCCATCTATCTTCTGCTCTTCTGCGTACCGCCCGGATTCACGACCCCAGCTTCTGCTGCAGGTAGCCCGTTTCGCCGAGTTGCTTGACCAGGCCGAGCTGCGTCTCAAGCCAGTCGATGTGCTCTTCCTCGGATTCCAGGATCTCCTCGAACAGCTCGCGGCTGACGTAATCGCCGACCTTTTCACAATGCGCGATCGCCAGCTTCAAATCGGGATGCGCGGCCTGCTCCAGCTTGAGATCGCACTTGATCACCTCGACCGGCGTCTCGCCGATCATCAGCTTGCCGAGCGCCTGCAAATTCGGCAGACCTTCGAGGAACAGAATGCGCTCGATCAACTTGTCCGCATGCTTCATCTCGTCGATCGATTCCTTGTATTCGTGCTCGGCCAGCTCCTTGTAGCCCCAGTTCTTGTACATGCGTGCATGCAGGAAATACTGGTTGATGGCGGTCAACTCGTTGAACAGCACCTTGTTGAGGTGGGCTATGACCTGCTTGTCGCCTTTCATGCCTGGAACTCCCGATCTTTCGCGAAGGTACGACTATAGCGCGCGCCACAGCCACGCGAAGAAACGCGAATCGTGAGCATTTGCAGGAAGGCCCGCCGTGCACGCACCGCCAAGCGGATCAGCGCCGCCTACGCCGCCTGTGCAACCAGCGGCAGGCTGAACGCCGCGCGCGTGCGGCGATGCGCGTCGCGCAGCACCTCCTCGGCGACATCGGCGCAACTGCCGCAATCGCCCGAGCAACCCGTGCGGCGCGTGAGTTCACTCAGGCTGCGCACACCCTCGGCGGCAGCCTGACGAATCATCTTCTCGGTGACGGCGTTGCAGATGCAGACGTACATGGGCACGGATATGGCGAGACGATAGTCATATTCAATTGCAAATGAGAATGATTGTCAACTACTTTCTGCAATGCGATCCCGGATTCACGAATGACCGCAACAAACCAGGTCCGCAATTGGCAAAAGAAGCTCCCATCGATCCCGTCGATGCAGGAATCCGCGGATCTTCACCGGCGACTCCACAGCAGGTGTTCGTTTGCGCGGGCTAACAAACGCCGAAGTGGAGCAGCAGCCTGGGCGGGTTCGATACGTTTGATGCCGGAAAACCGCGGCGAGCGGCCCGCAGGCCGGCTCCGATGCCGCGCACCGGTCCGGCGCGCAATGTCCGGACTAACCCGCCTTGGCCAAGCCGAGCCGCTCGGCCAGATCAGCCATGCCTTCAGCCATCGCGCGCGCACTCTCGGCCATCTGCTCGGCCGCGGCGAAGGCGGATTCGGTCATCTGCCCGGCCACGGCGAGCGCATCGTCGAGCGTGGCGTGGCTGTAGCTGGTCGCGATCGGGGCAAGGTGGCGCAACGCGCGCTGGTACACGTCGCGCTTGAACGCAACGACGTGGCTGGCCGGATACCAGAAATCGACCCAGCGCCATTGATCGAACTCGGGTTCGTCGGTCGCGTCCAGGCGCACCGCGGACTCTTCGCCGACGAAGCGCAGCAGGAACCACACCTGTTTCTGGCCGATGCACATCGGCTTCTGGTTGCGCCGGACCATGCGCGGCGGCAGGCGGTAGCGCAGCCAGCCCGGCGTCGCGCCGAGCACCTGCACGTGATGCGGCCGCAGGCCGGTTTCCTCGTGCAGTTCGCGGTACATCGCCTCCAGCGGGGTTTCGTCGCTGCGCATGCCGCCCTGCGGGAACTGCCAGCCGTCCTTGAACGCACGGCGCGCCCAGAACACCCTGCCGTCGTCGCGCAACAGGATGATTCCCACATTCGGACGGTAGCCATCCGGATCGATCACGTAGCTCTGCTCCAAATCCCGACGCGCCGCGCCGTGGAAACCGATACCAACGGCGGGAAATGGCGCTTTTGTCCCGATTCTTCCACAGCCGGTCACGCCGGGCAAGCGAACCGGGGCGCATGCCGCGCCTGAAACAGGTTGTGCCGCGATCAGAGTTCTTCGACCGCCGTGCGCTTGGAGCGGCGGATCAGCCAGGCCACGCCGCGCAGGTCGGAGATGCCGACCAGCGCCCGATTGAGATTGTTGTACTTCGACACGCCCGTCCCGCGCGCACGGTGGTTCACCGGCACGCTTTTCACCTGCCAGCCGGCGCGCTGCATGAGCGCGGGCAGGTAGCGATGCATGTGGTCGAAATACGGCAGGTCGAGGAAAACGGCGCGCTCGAACAGCTTGATCCCGCAGCCGGTGTCGGGCGTTTCGTCCTTGAGCAGATTGGAGCGGATGCGGTTGGCCCAGCGCGAGGCCCAGCGCTTGCTGCCCGAATCCTGGCGGTTCACGCGCCAGCCGGCGAACAGCTTGATTGCGGATGCCGACGCGTCGCGCATCGCGATGAGCTTGGGGATGTCGGCCGGGTCGTTCTGGCCGTCGCCGTCGAGCGTGGCGATCCAGGCGCTGCGCGCGGCCTTGATGCCGGTGCGCAGCGCGGTGCTCTGCCCGCTCTGCGAAACATGGCGCAGCACGCGCAGCTCGGGGAACTGCGCTTTCGCCGCAGTCAGCACGGCGAGCGTGTCGTCACGGCTCAGGTCGTCGACATAGACGATCTCGAAATCGACCTTGCCGCGCAGCGTGGCCACAATTTCGCTGAGCAGCGGGACGATATTGTCACGCTCGTTGTGCACGGGCACGACGACGGATAAGTCGGGCATCGCTTCGATCCGGAAGTTGACGCGGCCATTATCGCCTGCCGCGGCGCCGCTTGTCGCCCGCGCCCCGGCTCAGCCGGCGATCGCCGCGCGCCACTGCGCCTCGGCGCGGCCGAATTCGGCGGAAGTCCTGGCCAGCAGGATCAGGGTGCCGCTGCCGAGTGGAAGACTACGGCCGCGCAGGCCGTCACGCTCGAAGTCTGCGGCCGTCGCCACTTTCTGATCGACTATGTAGATCACGGTCAGCGGGCCGTCCTCGGTCGGCATGACCAGATGCACCGAACGATGTTTGCTGGCGCCGACCGGGCAAGGCGCAACAAAGCTGATGCCGTCGGGGACTTGCTTCAGGGTGACGCCACGCTCGGCGAATGTGCGCACCACTTCTGCGGCCGGGACCGGTGCGGTCAGTGCCAGCACCTCCTCCTCCGAATGCAGGTGCTCGACCGCCTGCACCGACAACGGCTTGGCCTCCGCGCGCATGCCGGCGACGCCGATCGCGAGCACGAGCGCTGCGGCGATCGCGAACATCGAGGCGCGACGCAGGTTCGTGCGCCGGCGCCTCTCCGCGGTGGTTTGCGCAAGCAGGATGGCCTCGGCGAGCTGCGCGGGCACGGCGACGCTCAACGCGCGCACCAGCTCACCCTCGAACGCCAACGCACGCGCCTGCGCCTCCGCGCAACGCGGGCATTCCGTGCGATGTCGCACGAAATCCGCGGCAGTCGCCTGGGGCTCGATCGCGAGTTGTCGCCGGAATTCAACGCAGTTCACAGTACTATCACCTTGGCCTGTGCATCGTTCGACTCGCCGCCGAGCATCGCCTTCAACTTCTGCCGCGCGCGGAACAACTGGGTCATCACCGCGGCGCTGGAAATGTTCAACTCGCGCGCGATCTCCTCGCAGGAGAACCCGCCGACCACCTGCATGAGCAGCGGCTCTCGATATTTCACTTCGAGCTTGAGCATGGCCGCGCGGACCAACGCATCCTCGCCCGAACCTTCCGGCGTCAATGCCTCGCGCACGTCCGCCACCTCGACCTCGTCCACGTCGACGAACTGCGGCGTCTTGCGCTCGTACAGGCGCGCATGCTCGCGGCGCAGGATCGTGATCAGCCACGCCTTGGCCGCGCCGGTCTCGCGCAAGCTGTCGAGCGAACGCCACGCACGCAGAAACGACTCCTGCACGAGATCCTGTGCCAGTGCCTCCTCGCCGCAAAGCCAATACGCATAGCGGAACAAGTCACCCGAATGACCGCGCACGAGCGCGTCGAACTGTCGCTGCTTGCTGCTCACAGAAGACATGACCGGGCGGATGCTATCGAGCTTTCATGGAAAATTTGTGCTGTCATTCGCGCGCGCTTCCGGCGGAAGGACGAAAAAAAGTTCAACGGCGGATTTTTTCGAGGATGCCTTCCAGCTCGTCCAGGCTGTGGTAGCCGATAACGAGCTTGCCACGCCCGCCGCTGCCGTGCTGGACCGCCACGCGCGCGGCGAGCTTCTCCGACAGCTCGCGCTCGAGCGCGACGATGTCGGCATCGCGCGACGCGGCTTTCTTCGCCTTGCCCTGTGGCGCGGTCTGCGCCTTGCGCGCCGCAGCCTCCAGCTCGCGCACCGACCAGCCGTGCGCGGCCGCATGCCGCGCCAGACCGAGCGCCAGCGCCGCCGGCAGTGTGGCCAACGCCTTGGCGTGCCCGGTTTCGATCCGGCCTTCCTTGAGCAGGCGCTGGATCTCCTCGGGCAGGTCGAGCAGGCGCAGCAAGTTCGACACCGCCGAACGCGAACGGCCGATCGCCTCGGCAACCTTCTCGTGCGTATGCTGGAACTCGTCGATCAGGCGGCGCAATGCGTGTGCTTCCTCGAGCGCGGACAAATCCTCGCGCTGGATATTCTCGATCAGGGTCATCGCCGCGACCGCGGGGTCGCCGACTTCGCGCACGACCACCGGAACCTCGGCGAGGCCGGCAAGCTGCGCGGCGCGCCAGCGGCGCTCGCCGGCGATGATCTCGTAGCGTTCCGCACCGAGCGGACGCACGACGATGGGCTGGATCACGCCCTGCGCCTTGATCGAGGCGGCAAGCTCGGCGAGCTTGTCCTGATCGAACACGCGCCGCGGCTGGTACTTGCCCGGCGCGATGCGCCCGACCGGCAGCGCACGCAGATCGTCACCGTGCGCGGCGGTTTCCGCGGCGACATCGCCGCCGCCGAGCAATACGTCCAGATCGCGCGAACCCAGCCCGCGCCGCTTTGCCGCTGCCATGTGCTATCCAATCACCGATTCGGGGCGCGCAAGTTTAGCGCACGAGCAGTGAGGCGATGGACGGTGGTGGTGTTTCCGCGGGCTGGGACTTTTCATCGACCGCCGCGGCGGCCGGCGGATTCGCGTCCGCCGCGGGCACCGGTGCGGGATGCGCCGCCCCGGCCGCCGCCGCGCGGTCGCGCCGCAACAGCTCGCCGGCCAAGCCGAAATAGGCGATCGCGCCGCGCGATTCACGGTCGTAGAGGTTGATCGGCTGACCGTGGCTAGGCGCTTCGGCGAGGCGGATGTTGCGCGGGATCACCGAGCGCAGCAGCTTGTCGCCGAAATGCTTGGCGAGTTGCGCGGAAACGTCGTTGCCGAGGTTGTTGCGCACGTCGTACATCGTGCGCAGGATACCGTCGATTTCGAGATGCGGATTGAGCCGCGCGCGCACCGCCTTGACCGTGTCGAGCAGGCTGGTCAGGCCTTCCAGCGCGAAGTACTCGCACTGCACCGGGATCAGTACGCCGTGCGCGGCGGTCAGCGCATTGACTGTGAGCAGGTGCAGCGACGGCGGGCAGTCAATCAGGATCGTGTGGTAACGCTCGCCGAGCTTGGCCAATTGCTCCTTCAGGCGCGACTCGCGCGCGAGCATGTCCATCAGCTTGATTTCGGCCGCGGTCAGGTCGCGGCTGCCGGGCAGCAGGTCGAAATTGGCCGGCGTCGGCAGGATCGCCGCCTCGATTGCGGCCTCTTCGAGCAGCACTTCGCAGCCGGTCGGCTTGGCCGTGCGCTTGTCGATGCCCGAGGCCATCGTCGCATTGCCCTGCGGATCGAGATCGACGAGCAGCACGCGGCGTTTCGCCTCGGCCAGCGCCGCGGCGAGATTGACCGCGGTCGTGGTCTTGCCCACGCCGCCTTTCTGGTTCACCACCGCGATGATGCGAGTCATGCTTGGATCGCTCTGCAACGATAAAAAACACAAGACAGCCACGAAGACACGAAGGTCGCCAAGGAAAGCCGCGAAGGAAATCTCAACCACGATCCTTGCTTCGTGATCTTCGTGTCTTTCATGGCAACGTTTTGATTTCCCTGCGCCGCCGGAACCGAAACCGGGTTTACGAACGGCGAAGTATGATGGCATGCCGCGCCGCACCCAAGCCCGGGACGGACAGCGGCACGATTTGCTCGATGCGGAAGTCCGGCGGGATGCCGCGCAATTCCCCCTCGTCGATCACACCTTTCATTGCCACGCATATGCCGTCCGGGGCAAGCAACTGGCCGCCCCAGGTCAGAATATCGCCCAGCGCGGCGAATGCGCGCGCGGTGACGCAATCGTACTGCCCGGCCACCTCCTCGACGCGCGCCTGCTCGACGCGCACATTGGCCAGGCCGAGCACACGCACGGCCTCGCGCAGAAAGCGCGTCTTCTTGCCGTTGCTGTCGACCAGGGTGACGGCGCGATCCGGAGCGAGAATCGCCAGCGGAATGCCGGGCAACCCCGGGCCGGTGCCGAGATCGACCAGCGTGGCGCCGCGCACCAACGGCGCAATCGCGAGCGAATCGAGCAGGTGGCGCGTGACCATTTCCGCCGGATCGCGCACCGCGGTCAGGTTGTAGACCGCGTTCCAACGCACCAGCAGATCGAGATAGTCGAGCAGGCTCCCGCTCTGTTCCACGGTCAATGCCAGGCCGAGTTCACCCGTGCCGGCCCGCAGGCGGGCTTGCAAGGTGGCGCGATCGGGAGCAGGACGGGCGGCGGGCATGCGGGCAATTCCGGCGCGGAACGGCCGCGCGGCGGCCGGCAAGTATCGCGGCAGCGCGCGGCAAATTCCACCGGCGCGGCCACTCCGGGACAGACTGCCCCGGGCAATCCGGGGCAGACACGCCGCTCGGTTACGCGAGCTGCACCCGCGTCACCATCAGGCCGCGCTCGCGCAATGAGCGGTTCAGTTCGGTCTTCAGGTGCTGGTTGCGTGCGGCAATGTCGCGTGCCGGAGCGGCCGCGACCAGTTCGGGCAAGCGCTCACGCAGACGCACGCCGACCTCGTCGATGATCGCGTCGGCGCGCGCGGCGTCGAGCACCTGGTAGTAGATCTTGCCGTGCAACGGGCCCTGATCCGGAGTCGCGATTTCGCCAACTTCGACGACATTGCCGAACAGCCGGATCTTGTGCGCGACGCGCTCGATCACGGGCAGGACCAGGTGGGTACCGGCACCGAGCGTACGCATGTGGCCGTCCACGCGCCGCAGGGTATATGCCTGCCCTTCAGGAATGCGCTTGATCGACGCAACGAACAGCAGGACCGTGGCGCCCAACAGCGCCATCATCACGATAGGGGCTAGCATTTTTATTCCCTCTTCCAAGAGGTTATGTGAAGCTTGCAATACGCACTCTGGAAAAAACCCGCACCTTGGTGAATATACGGGCTTTTCTTGAGTATGCCGCTGCGCCGCCGAATCGGCGCTGAATCATTCTGGTATTTTTGCGTTTTCATACTTGTCTTCCCGGGAAGCCGCACCCGATTACACAAGCAAGTAACTTGCCAAATTCCCGAAATCAGCGCCTGAAACGCGGCATGCGCCAAGGAGTGATGTCGATGTCCTACCCCGCCACCCGTCTGCGCCGCATGCGCCGCGACGCGTTCTCGCGCGCGCTGATGCGCGAGACGACCCTGCTGCCCAGCGACCTGATCATGGTTGCCTTTGTCATCGAGGGCGAAGGCCAGCGCGAGCCGGTCCCGTCGATGCCCGGCATCGCACGCCTGTCGATCGACGAACTGGAAAAACTGGCCGGCGAATGCGTCGCCGCTGGCATTCCGGCACTGGCGCTATTTCCTTCGCCGGGCGACAAGGTCAAATCTGAAGATGCATGCGAGGCGTGGAATCCCGACGGGCTGTTCCAGCGCGCCGCGCGCGCGCTGAAGCGGCGCTACCCCGGGCTCGGCCTGATCGGCGATGTCGCCCTCGATCCCTACACCACGCACGGCCAGGACGGTCTGATCGACGCCAATGGCTACGTCATGAACGAGCCGACCATCGAGGCACTGGTGAAGATGTCGCTGGCCCAGGCCGAAGCCGGCTACGACTTCGTCGCGCCGTCGGACATGATGGACGGCCGTATCGGCGCGATCCGCGATGCGCTGGAGCGCGCCGGCTTCATCCACACGCGCATCCTCGCCTACTCGGCCAAGTATGCGTCGGGTTTCTACGGCCCGTTCCGCGACGCGGTCGGCTCGGCCGGCAACCTCGGCACGGGCAACAAGCACACCTACCAGATGGACGTCGGCAACAGCGACGAGGCGCTGCGTGAAATAGAACTCGATCTGGCCGAAGGCGCGGACGCGGTGATGGTCAAGCCGGGCATGCCCTACCTCGACATCGTCCAGCGCGTGAAGCAACGCTTCGGCGCGCCGACCTTCGTCTACCAGGTCTCCGGCGAATACGCGATGCTCAAGGCCGCCGCGCAGAACGGCTGGCTCGACGAAAGGGCGGTCGTGCTCGAATCGCTGACTTCGATCAAGCGCGCCGGTGCCGATGCGATCCTGAGCTATTTCGCGCTCGATGCGGCGCGCTGGCTGAACGAACGGTGCCCGCCATTGCGGCGGGGATTGCCGGAATGACGCACAGGTGGATGAATCCATGACCATTGCGAACTACGCCGTCTTCGGCCACCCGATTTCACACTCGTTGTCGCCGCGCATCCACGCCGCGTTCGGCAAGCAGGCCGGCATCGCACTGAATTACGTCGCGATCGATGCACCGACCGACACGTTCGCGGCGGTGCTCGCGCGCTTCGCCGACGCAGGCGGACGTGGCGCAAACGTCACCTTGCCATTGAAGCAGGAAGCGTTCCGCCTCAGCGCGAGCGCTTCCGATTTCGCCCAACGTGCCGGCGCCGTCAACACGCTGACGCGCCTCGACGCCGGCTGGCGCGGCGACAATACCGACGGTGCCGGCCTGATCCGCGACCTCACCGGGCGCCACGGGCTCGACCTGCGCGAACGCCGCACGCTGCTGCTCGGCGCCGGCGGCGCCGCGCGCGCGGCCGCGCATGCGCTGCTCGACGCCGGCATCGGCGAACTCGTCATCGTCAACCGCAGCCCCGAGCGTGCCGACGCACTCGCCGATGCGATCGGCCTGCCCAAGCGCGTGCACACGCGCTACTGGAACGATCTCGCCAATCTCGGCAGCTTCGACCTCGTCGTCAACGCCACCTCGGCCGGCGTCGCGCGCGAAACGCTGCACCTGCCGTTCGCCCTGGTCGCGCCGCGGGCGCTGTGCTACGACCTGTCCTACGGCGCGGCCGCGTTCGGCTTCATTGCCTGGGCGCGCGCCGCGGGCGCGGGCAAGGCGCTCGACGGCCTCGGCCTGTTGGTCGAACAGGCCGCCGAATCGTTCTCGATCTGGCACGGCACGCGGCCCGAAACCGATCCGGTGCACGACCTGCTGCGCGCCGAATTGCCGCTGCTCGCCACGGACTGACGATGGAATGCCGTGTCGGCTGCGGCGCCTGCTGCATTGCGCCGTCGATTTCGTCGCCGATTCCCGGAATGCCGAACGGCAAGCCGGCGGGTGTTCGTTGCGTCCAGTTGGACGACCGCAACCGCTGCCGGATTTTCGGCCGGCCGGAACGACCCGCCGTCTGTGGCAATCTCGGACCGGAGCCCGCAATGTGTGGCAACAGCGCCGCCGAGGCGATGCGCACGATCGCGGCATGGGAAATCGCAAGCACTCCGCAGTAGACGGTTCTCCTCCCAACTGGTGCCCTACGGCTCGCCCAGGTATTCGTTCTTCAGTAGCACGTAGTGCCTGGCCGAGTAGTAGAGCTGCTCGATCTGCTTGTCGGTCAGCACGCGCACACGGCGCGCGGGGTTGCCCAGCCACAGCTCGCCCTCACCGACGACTTTGCCCGGCGAGACGACCGCGCCCGCGCCGATCATCGCGTGTTTGCGCACGACCGCCTTGTCGAGCACCGTCGCGTGCATGCCGATCAGGCAGGCGTTCTCGATCGTGCATGCATGCAGGATCGCGCCGTGGCCGACGGTGACGTCGTCACCGATGATCAGCGGCGCGCCGCCCGGCGTGTACGGGCCGTCGTGGGTGACGTGCAGCACGCAGTTGTCCTGGATGTTGGTACGCGCACCGATGCGGATGAAATTGACATCGCCGCGCGCGGCAACAAACGGCCAGATCGACGCGTCGTCGCCGATTTCGACATCACCGACCACGACCGCGGCAGGATCGACATAGGCGTTTTCGCCGAGGCGCGGCAGGCGGCCGCGGTAGGGGCGCAGGTGCATGGGGTTCCTTGTCGCGTGCGAACTAGCGGGCACGCATCGTAGCACCGTGGCCGCTTTGCCCCCGCCGATGCGCCGTTGCCGCCGTGCCGCCACGCGCGGAGCGCGCTACACTGCGACCATACGCCACCGAATCCCGGACCGCCGATGGACATGCCCGTCTCCACGACCGATCTTGCCGCCACCCTCGCGCGCCTGCGCGGCGCGCAGCAGGCAAACGTGCCGAGCTACACGCAGCGCATGGACGATCTGAAGCGCCTGCGCGCTGCCTTCAAGGCGCGCATGGACACGCTGATCGCGGCAATGAACGCGGATTTCGGCCGCCGCGCACGCGCGGACTGCATCCTCGGCGACGCGTTCACCGTGCTCGCCGACATCGACCACATCCGCGCCCACCTGCGCGGCTGGATGCGCAGCAAGAGCGACCTTGCCGACTGGCTGTTCTGGCCCGCACGCACCGAGGTACGCTACCAGCCACTCGGCGTGGTCGGCGTGATCTCGCCGTGGAACTACCCGGTCAACCTCGCCCTGCTGCCGCTGGCGGCGGCCATCGCCGCGGGCAACCACGTGATGCTGAAACCGTCCGAGCACACGCCGCGCACCTCGCAGGAACTGAAAGCCTTGCTCGATGAAGTGTTCCCGCAAGACCGCGTCGCCGTCGTACTGGGCGGCGCCGAGGTGGCCGGCGCGTTCGCCGCACTGCCGCTGGATCATCTGTTCTTTACCGGCTCGACCGCGGTCGGGCGCAAGGTCATGCTTGCCGCCGCGCAGAACCTGACCCCGGTGACGCTCGAACTCGGCGGCAAGTCGCCGGCGATTCTCGCGCCGGGCTATCCGGTGACGACTGCAGTCGATCGCATTTCCGCGGGCAAGCTGCTCAACGCCGGCCAGACCTGCATCGCACCCGACTACGTGCTGATGCAGAAGGAAACGGTCGCGCCGTTCGTCGCCGAGATGCAGCGCGTGGTCGCGCAGCGCTATCCGGACCTGGCGACGAATCCCGCCTACACGAGCATCGTCAACGAGGGACAGTACACGCGCCTCGCCGGCTATCTCGAAGAGGCGCGCGCGGTCGGCGCAAAGGTGGTCGAGCTGACGCAAGGCGATGCCGCGAACCGCATCCTCGCGCCAACGCTGGTGATCGATCCACCCGCGCATCTCGCCGTGATGCAGGACGAGATTTTCGGCCCGATCCTGCCGATCGTCACGGTCGACTCGGTCGATGCCGCAATCGACTTCGTCAACGCGCGCCCGCGCCCGCTCGCGCTCTACCATTTCGACCACGATCGCGCGCGTACCGAGCGCGTGCTCGAGCGCACCATCGCCGGCGGTGTCACCGTCAACGACACGATACTGCACATCGCGCAGTCGAACCTGCCGTTCGGCGGCGTCGGTCCATCCGGCATGGGCCACTATCACGGCCGCGAAGGCTTTCTCACTTTCAGCAAGCAGAAGCCGGTGCTCTACCAGGCGCGCTTCAGCAGCATGAAGGTGTTGCGCCCGCCGTACGGCAAGCTCGCGAACTTCGTAATGAAATTCCTCACCCGCTGAGCGCGGCCCGGCTTCGGCGACCGGTGGCGCTCCTGTCGCCCGCGGCAAGCGTCATACGCGCCGCGCCCAAGCCCTCAACGCACCGGCAGGTCGAGCACGATCGGCGGCAGCGTGCGCGAGCGGCGCAGGTTGCCGAGCATGAAGCCGCCGCGCAGCAGGCGTCCGGCGATCATGCGCGTGATGCGCGAGACGTCGCGAAACGGTTTGAAATGACTCGCGCGGCGCTCTTCCTCGTAGCTGGCCTTGATCGGCACCGACACGGCGCGAATACCGCGCCCGGCACACTCGATCAGGATTTCGCTTTCGAATACGAAGCCGTCGTGCGGCAGCGCAAGCGCAGTCTCGATCGCGGCGCGCGGGTAGTAGCGCTGGCCACTCTGCGAATCGACGATGCGCTGGCCGCAGGCCCACGACACCCAGAAGTCGGCCTGCGCATTGCCGAAGCGGTTCTTGTCCGGCTGCGCATCGCGGCCGAGCAGGCGTGCGCCGATGACGATGTGGTTCGGGTACCGCGCGGCGGCGGCGAGCAGGCGCGGCAGGTCGGCCGCATCGTGCTGCCCATCGCCGTCCATGGTCAGCACGCCGTCGGCGCCGAGCTTGAGAGCGAGTTCGAAGCCGTCGCGCAACGCCATCGCCTTGCCCTGAGGCAGGGCATGGTGGATGCGTTCCACCGGCAGATCGGCAACGGCCTCGCTGGTCCGGTCGCTGGATCCGTCGTCGACGACGATCACTTTCGCGCAATGCCGCAGCGCGGACTCGACCACGCCGCGAATCGCGCGTTCCTCGTTCAGCGCCGGAATCACGACGACGCCGGCGATCGCCGCGTGCGCGCCTTGGGCGGCCTGAGTTTGCTCCCCGCTCAAAACGAAATCTCCAGATGCAGTGTCGATGCCGGCAAGTCTTGGTCGGCATGCAGGGCGAAGTCAAACCCTCCGGCTTCGCTGCGCGCCAACGCGGCCAGCAACGGCAAGCTTGCCGCTGCCGGATTGCGTTCGCGCAAAGCGTGCAGCGAGGCCGGCAGTGGCACAAGTTCCGCCGCAGCATCGCTGCGAAATTGCAGGCGCAGACGCGCCAGCGGCTCCGGCCTGGCCGGCGCGAGCACGAAGGCAACGCCGAACGGCACGTCGCAGGCAATGACCGCGGCGAGCGGCCCGGCCGCCGCGACGTCGAAGGCGACGTAGAGCACCGGGCTGGCCTCGCTCGCCACGATCGCCGCCGCTTCGAGCAGGCCGGCGGCGAATGTGGCGCCGCCGGCGCTCAGCGCGGTCGAGGATGCCATGCAGCCGGCCGCGATCGTCCAGTAGCCGGCCGGCGCGTTGTGCACGGAGTTGTGGAACCTGGTCGGCGACACCTCGAGAGGTGTGCGCGCGAGCACGGCGCAGAGATAGTCGTTGATCGCGAGATCGCCGTAGGCCGAGGCGAACACGTTGGGCAGCTCGCGCGGTGCCTGTCCGGCCATCGCACAAGCCTGTTCGGCCGCGGCGAGCGCAAGCAGCACCGAATCCGGCGCACGCCGGCGTTCGTTCGGCGACAGCAGCGCCGGTGCGGGTCGCGTGCACGCCGACGTATCGGGCCTGTTCATGCTGCGCAACGCATCGCGGGCCGCGCTCCAGTCGGCCATGCCGGGCGCACAGACGCCGATGCCTTCGATCGCCAGCTCCAGCGCCACGCTCATGCCTCGTCCCCGCGCGCGAACGCGAGGCAGCAGTTGTTGCCGCCGAAACCGAATGAGTTCGACAGCGCGATGCGCAGGTCTGCCTCGGCGTTGTCGGTGCGCAGCTGCGGACCGCAGACGGGGTCGAGCTCACGCGTGTTCAGCGTGCCCGGTGCGAGGCCGCGCTCGAGTGCGATCAGGCTGATCGCGGTTTCGAGGATGCCGGCCGCGCCCAGCGTATGCCCGCTCCAGCCCTTGGTGGAGCTGGCGCGCGTCGTCGCCGGAAAGCGGCGCGCGATCAACGCGGCTTCCATCGCATCGTTGTGCAGGCTCGCCGTGCCGTGCAGGTTGATGTAGTCGACCTGGCTTGCGCGGATGCCGGCGCGCGCGAGCGCATCGTCGAGCGCACGCTCGGCGCCGAGCCCCTGCGGATGCGGTGCGGACATGTGGTGCGCGTCGCTGGATTCGCCGTAGCCGATCAGCAGCGGCGTTCCTTTTTCCACTTTTCCACTTTGCGGCGTGCGCTCGAGAATCGCGAAGCCGGCTGCCTCGCCCAGCGAAAGGCCGCGACGGTTGGCGTCGAACGGCCGACATTCCTCGTCGGAAACAAGCTGCAGCGAATTGAAGCCGAACAACACGCTGTCGCAAAGCGTATCGACGCCGCCGACGATAGCCGCATCGACCAGGCCCAGATGCAACATGCGCGCGGCGCTGGCGAACACCTTCGCGCTCGACGAGCAGGCCGTGGCGATGGTCAGGCTCGGCCCGGCCAGACCTAGCGCGTGCGCGACGAACAGACCCAGTGCGTGCGGCTGGTGGATCGACGCGCGGCGCTGCGCGGCGGGAAAATGTCCATCCGCATCGAGTTCGCGGTACGCGCGCTCGGTTTCGCCGATGCTCGAAGTCGAGGTACCGAGCACGAGTGCGACGCGCGAAGCGCCGTGGCGCTCGCGCAACGCAAGCGCACGCTCGCGGAAGCCGTCCTGGTCGAGACCGAGCCAGGCCAGGCGATGATTGCGCGAGTCCAGCGATGCGAGCGCATCGGGCAGGCGCAAATCTTCCAGACCGTCGACGCGACCGATCTTGCACGCCAGCGGTTGGGTCGACAACGAATTCGCGGTCAGCCCGCCGGACCGCGTTTCCAGCGCGCGCGCGATCGCCCCCGACCCGCGCCCGGCGGCGCAAGTGGCGGTGTAGGCGGTGATGGCGAGCGGCGCAATGCGGTCTGGCAAACGGAAGCGTCAAAGCGAAATACGATGACAAAGTATAGGTTTCCCCGGCGATGCGCCGCAACGTGGCGACGGCCATCACGTTCGCCGGTCCGGGCAGGCACCCGCGGCGGCACGGTATCATTCGCGCATCTTTCCCCCGTAAAAAATGAACAGCCATGCCCGCCGATTCGCCCGCCGTCATCGAAACTTTCCTGCGCGACCTGCAGGATCGCATCTGCGCCGCGCTGGAGCATGCCGACGGCGGCGCAGGATTCGCCGAGGACGCCTGGGCGCGCAGCGAAGGCGGCGGCGGACGCTCGCGCGTGCTCAAGAACGGTGCGGTGTTCGAACAGGGTGGGGTCAACTTCTCGCGCGTCGATGGCAGCACCCTGCCGCCGTCCGCGACCGCGCACCGGCCCGAGCTTGCCGGCCGCGCCTGGTCGGCGCTCGGCGTCTCGCTCGTGCTGCATCCGCGCAATCCCTACCTGCCGACCACACACATGAACGTGCGCTACTTCGAGGCGCGCGCGCCAGGCGTCGAGCCGGTGTGGTGGTTCGGCGGTGGCTTCGACCTGACTCCGTACTATCCGTTCGACGAGGACATCGTGCACTGGCACCGCGTCGCGCGCGACCTGTGCGCGCCGTTCGGCGCCGGGACCCATGCGAAGTACAAGCGCTGGTGCGACGAATACTTCTTCCTCAAGCACCGCAACGAGACACGCGGCGTAGGCGGCCTGTTCTTCGACGATCTCAACGCGGGTGGGTTCGAGCGCTGCTTCGAATTCACCCGGGCGGTCGGCAACGGCTTTCTCGACGCCTATCTGCCAATTGTGGAAAAGAGAAAAAATACATTTTTTGGCGAACACGAGCGCGAGTTCCAGCTCTACCGGCGCGGACGCTACGTCGAGTTCAACCTGGTCTACGATCGCGGCACGCTGTTCGGCCTGCAGTCGGGCGGGCGCACCGAATCGATCCTGATGTCGCTGCCGCCGCGCGTGCGCTTCGAGTACGCCTACGCGCCGGCGCCCGGATCGGCGGAGGCGCGATTGGCGGGGTATCTCGTCCCGCGCGATTGGGTCTGAGGGCGGATCGCCGCGTTGGCCGTGCCGCTACGTCAGCGGCGGGATCGTCAGTGCCTGTGCGAGCGAGCGCTCGTCGCAGTTCGCGCCGGGACCGCCGCGATCGACGACCAGGAAGTCGCCGACTTCGCCGAGCGCGAGCAGCGGATGATGCCAGACGCCGGCGGCGTAGTTGACGCCCTGGTCGCCGCGCGCGAGGAACACGCGCACGTCGTCCGCGCCGAAGGTTTTCCCGCGCGCCGCGACCGCAACGAGGTAGGGCCGGCCGTTCAGCGGCATGAATGCCTGGCTGCCGAGCGGGTGGCGTTCGAGCAGCGTGATCGCGAACGGCAGCGTGCGCGGCTGCGCGCGGAAGATGCTGATGATCGCTCGACCTGCGCCATCGACTTCGACCTTGGCGAGATCATGGTAGCGTTCGGTCGTGCCGTTGTTGATCGGGAAGTGACGCGCGCCGCCGCCGGCCTCGATCACGTCGCCGAACGGCGCGAACTCTGCCTGCGTCAACGCTTCGATCGTGGCAATGCGCGGGCTCATCCGGCCAGACGCCCCCAAAGGCGCAGGCGCGAAACGCCGCCGTCGGGGAAGATGTTGAGGCGCACATGGGTGATCGGCCCGAGCGCGGCGATCTCGTTTGCGTAGTGGTGCCCGGCATCCATGGCAAGCTTCTGTTCGGGCAGCAGCACCGGCCAGAACATGCTCTGCGCGACCAGCGATTGTTCCGTACCGCCGTCGACGCGTGCCGCCTGGATCGAACAGCGGTCGGGATAGTTGCCCTTGAAGTGCGCGGTGTCGACATCGATTTTTTCGACGACGCCCGGCGCGGCCAGCGCGATCAGGCACCAGTCGTTGCCGGGCTCACGGCGGCGCCGTGTCTCCCAGCCGTCGCCCATGTCGCGACCGCGCCCCGGCAACAGCAGGTTCGCCACCGCGCCGAAGTGCGCGTCGTTCCAGGCCACGGCGCGACCGCCATTTTCCAGCGCGACCAGATCGTGCAGCGCGCTTGCGTCACTCGCATCGAACGCACCGGCAACATGGCCATACACGCGCAGGCGGGCAACGCCGCCGTCGGGATAGATGTGCACGCGCAAGTGCGACCAGACACCATCGTTCGCGATCTCGACAAGATGATGGCTGTTGCCCTTGAGCGCGGTCGCGGCCAGCACCGGCGTCCAGCTCGCCTGCTTCAGGGTGTCGGGTTCGTCGCTGGCCGTCAGCGTGCCCTCGATCGAAATGGCCGGCGCGTAGTTGCCGGTGAAATGGCTGGTGTCGATGTCGAAACCGGCGATGCGCCCGCGCCGGAGTTTGATTACGGCCCAGTCGTGGCCGGAGGTGCGCTTGCGTCGCGTCTCCCAGCCGTCCATCCACTTGCCGTTGGCGTCGTACTTGCCGGGCACGAAGATGGCCGGTTGCGGATCGAGCATGCGCGCGAGCGGGGCGAAGAACTCGTCCGAGGCGCAGATCGCCGCCGCGCCGATGCGCGGATTGGCGAGATTGGTCGCGCGCCGCGCCCAATCGGGCAGATCGATTGCGGCCGCCACGATGGCGGCGCCGGGGGATGGTGTCATGGTGGTTCGTCCTGTCCAGTTCGAAACGATTGTAGAAAAACCGCGGCGCCAACAAAATGCCCTCTGTTCCGCAGGCGCCCGAAGACGCGACCATGAACCTCGACACCCTCAACCGGCTGTCCGCCGGCGAATTTGCCGAAACGCTGGGCGGCATCTACGAGCATTCGCCGTGGATCGCCGCCGCTGCGCATGCGCACGCGCCATTCGCCGACGTCGACGCGCTGGCCGCGGCGCTGCGCGACGCGGTGGCGCAGGCAGCGCACGGCCGCCAGCTCGGCCTGCTGTGCGCGCACCCCGAACTCGCCGGCAAGGAAGCGGCGAGCGGCACCCTGACCGCGCATTCCAGCGAGGAACAGAAAGGCGCCGGCCTGATCGACCTGAGCGAGGCGGAGAGAGCCGAACTGGCCGATCTCAACCTTCGCTACCGCGACAAGTTCGGCTTCCCGTTCATCATCGCCGTGCGCCACCATACCAAGTCGGGCATCCTCGCCGAGTTGCGCCGTCGGACCGCGGGCGACGACGCGGTGCGCGAGTTCTCGACCGGCCTTGCGCAGGTGCACGAGATCGCGCGGCTGCGTCTCGCCGCGCTGCTCGCCGTCTGATGCGGTTGCTTGCGTGAGCAGGAGCGCGAATTTTCCGATCGCGGAGATCCTGCCCGAGCTGCTGGCGCGGCTCGATGCCGGTTCGCGCCTCGTGCTCGAGGCGCCGCCGGGGGCGGGCAAGACGACGCAGGTGCCGCTGGCCCTGCTCGATGCCGGGTGGCTGGACGGACGCAAGATCCTCATGCTCGAGCCGCGCCGCATCGCCGCGCGCGCAGCCGCCGAGTTCATGGCCGCGCAGCTCGGCGAGGCGGTCGGCGACACGGTCGGCTACCGCATCCGCTTCGAGGCGAAAGTGTCGGCGCGCACGCGCATCGAGGTCGTCACCGAGGGCATCCTCACGCGGATGATCCAGGGCGATCCGGAACTCGCCGGGGTCGGCGCGATCCTGTTCGACGAATTCCACGAGCGTCATCTCAGCGGCGATTTCGGCGCGGCGCTTGCGCTGGAAATCCAAAGCTCGCTGCGGCCCGACCTGCGCCTCGTCGTCATGTCGGCGACGCTCGACGGCGAACGCATCGCGCGCTGGTTCGCTGCCCCGCGCCTGACCAGCGCGGGCCGCAGCCATCCCGTGCGCATCGAGTACCCCGCGGCCAAGCAGAACGAGGACTGGCCGTTCCATTTGCGCCGTGCCGTCGAGCGCGCGCTGACCGCGACCGCAGGCGATGTGCTCGCATTCCTGCCGGGGCGGCGCGAGATCGAACGCGCGCAGCAGGCGCTCGCTGCGACAAGTGCGTCGGACGGACGCGAAATCACGTTGGTGCCGCTGCACGGCGAGCTTTCATTGGCCGAACAGCACGCCGCGCTCGCGCCCGCGCGCGCGGGCACGCGGCGCATCGTGCTCGCGACCAACGTCGCCGAGTCCAGCGTCACCTTGCCGGGCATCCGCGCGGTGATCGATTCGGGCCTCGCGCGCGAGCCGTTCTACGATCCGAATTCGGGCTTCACCCGGCTCGAGACGGTCGTCATCTCGCAGGCTTCGGCCGACCAGCGTGCAGGGCGCGCGGGGCGCGTTGCCGAAGGCGTGGCCTATCGCTTGTGGCCGCAAAGCCGGCGCCTCGAACCGGCGCGTCGCGCCGAGATCGCGCAAGTGGAATTGTCTGGCCTGGCACTGGAACTCGCGGCGTGGGGCGCGAGCGATCTGCGCTGGCTCGATGCGCCGCCGTCCGGCGCGCTCGCAAGTGCGCGCAGCCTGCTGCATCTGCTCGGCGCGACGAGCTCGCCGCACGCCGATGCGCGCCCGACCGAGCTGGGCAGGTCGATTCTGGCAAGCGGTACCGGGCCGCGTCTCGCGGCCGCCGCACTGCGCGCAGCGCCGGCTTCGCGCGCACTCGCTTGCGATCTGATCGCACTTGTCGAAGCGCGCAACCCGTTGCGCGGCGAGGGAGCGCGCAGCGACGATTTCCGCGCCCGCCACGCCGCGCTCGTCGCGTTCCGCAAGGCCGGCGGACGTGCTGCGCGCGAACTCGGTGCCGACGCCGGTTTGCTCGCGACGATAGCGCAAGCGGCCGAGGCATGGCAGCGGCGCTTCGGTGTGCGCGATCGCGCGCCTGCGCAGACGGCGAGCCTCACCGCCGTCGGCGATCTGCTCGCGCACGCTTTCCCCGACCGCATCGCACGTCAGGACGCGAACAACCCGCGCCGCTACGCGCTGAGCAACGGCCGCGGCGCAAGCCTGCGTGCGGATTCGGCGTTGTACGGGGAGCCATGGCTGGTCGTCGTCGACCAGCGCTTCGATGAGCGCGACAGTCTCGTGCTTGCCGCCGCGCCGTTCGATCCGGACCTGCTCGAACGCGACTGTGCCGATCGCCTGAGGCGCGCGCGCACGGTGCGCTGGAATCGCGACACGCGCAGTGTCGAAGCATTCGAGGAATATCGCTTCGCCGATCTCGTGCTCGAACGCCGCAGCGTACCGGCGATGCCTGCCGACGCGCTGCCGGCGCTGCTCACCGCAGTGCGCGAAGCAGGCCTCGATGCGTTGCCGTGGAGCGATCACGCGCACCTGCTGCGTGCACGCGTGGGCTTTTTGCGCGAGGCCTGCCCCGAACTCGACCTGCCCGATCTGTCCGATACCGCATTGCTGGCGACGCTCGAGGATTGGCTCGCCCCCGCGCTGGCCGGCAAGACCCGGCTCGATTCGCTCGATGCACGGCAACTCGGCGAGGCGCTTGCCGCCAAACTCGACTACGCGCAGCGCAGCGCCATCGACGAGTACGCGCCGGAAACGCTGCGCGTGCCCAGCGGCAACGAGCGCACGCTGCACTACGAACCGGGCAAGCCGCCCGTGCTCGCGGTCAAGCTGCAGGAACTGTTCGGCCTCGCCGACACGCCGCGCATCGCCCGCGGACGCGTCGGCGTGACCCTGCACCTGTTGTCGCCCGCGCAGCGCCCGATTCAGGTCACCCAGGATCTCAAGGGATTCTGGGAACGCACCTACCCCGAGGTGAAGAAGGAACTCAAAGGGCGCTATCCCCGGCATCCCTGGCCGGACGATCCGTGGACCGCGGCGCCGACCGCACGCGCGAAGCCGCGCGCGCGCTGATCCACGCGGCACGGCGCTCGCGCCCGGAAGCATCCGGATCGCTCCTATCCAGCGAACGGATGCGTGGCGATCCAATGCCGCGCAATGTCGACGCGACGGCAGATCCAGACCTTTTCGTGCGCGAGCACATGGTCGAGGAAGCGCTCGAGCGCGGCGACGCGCGCAGGCCTGCCGACGATTCGCGCGTGCAGGCCGATCGACAGCATCTTCGGCGCGTCGAGGCCGCCGGGATCACCTTCGCGCCAGAGCACGTCGAACGCGTCTTTCAGATAGTCGAAGAACTGCGTGCCCGAGTTGAAGCCCTGCGTCGCGGCGAAGCGCATGTCGTTCGTGTCCAGCGTGTACGGCACGATCAGCTGCGGCACGCTTTGCGCCACGCCATCGCGGACGATGTCGACCCGGGCCCAGTACGGCAGGTCGTCGGCGTAGGAATCCGCGTCGTACAGATAGCCGCCCTGCTCGACGACGAGGCGGCGCGTGTTCGGACTGTCGCGCCCGGTGTACCAGCCCGCAGGATGCTGGCCGACGAGTTCGCCGAGCAGGGCCGTCGCTTGCGCGATGTGTGCCCGCTCGGTCGCCTCGTCGATGGACTGGTAACTGATCCAGCGCATTCCATGACAAGCAATCTCGTGGCCGAGTTCCCGGTAGGCGGCAAGCAATTCCGGCTTGCGCCGCAAGGCCATGGCGACGGCGAAGATCGTCAACGGCAGCTTGCGCGCCTCGAACGCACGCAGCACGCGCCACACGCCCGCACGTGCGCCGTATTCATAGAGCGACTCCATGCTCATGTGCCGTGCCGGGAAGGCTTGCGCACCGATGATTTCGGACAGGAACGTTTCCGAGGCCGGATCGCCGTGCAGCACGCAATTCTCCGCGCCCTCCTCGTCGTTGAGCACGAATTGCAGCGCGACGCGCGCGCCTCCCGGCCAGCGCGGGTGTGGCGGGCTGCGGCCGTAACCGGTCAGGTCGCGCGGATAGGCGGTATCGGAAACCGGCGGCATCGGAAACTTCCCGGCGGAGAATGCCGTCATCATAGCGATTCGGCACAATGACGCCATGCCCGCCGTGTCGCCGAGAGTCCGAACCCGCCTCCGGATCGCCTGCATCGCGATGCTCAGCCTGCTCGCCAACGCCTGCTCGACCCTGCGCTACGTAGCCCACGTTACGTACGGTCAGGCACAGCTCGTGACCGCGCGCGAACCGATCGCGAAAGTGGTCGCCGATCCCGCAACGGATGCCAGGCTCGCCAAGCGCCTGCGCGTCGCACTGGAAGCGCGCCGTTTTGCTTCGACCCATCTGCATCTGCCCGACAATCGCAGTTACACGAGCTACGTCGATCTCAAGCGGCCCTACGTCGTCTGGAACGTGTTCGCCGCACCGCGCTATTCGGTCGAGGCTGTCCTGCATTGCTTTCCGATCGCCGGCTGCGTGCCGTATCGCGGCTGGTTCGACGAAGCGCTGGCGAAGGCGGATGCGGACGCGCTCGAGGCGCGCGGCGACGACGTCTACATCGGCGGCGTGACCGCGTATTCGACGCTCGGCTGGTTCGCCGATCCGATCACCTCGACGATGCTGCGCGGGGACGATGACGAGCTGATCGGAACGATCTTCCACGAACTCGCGCACCAGCAGCTCTACGTGAAGGGCGACAGCGCGTTCAACGAATCGTTCGCGAGCTTCGTCCAGGACGAGGGCCTGCGCGAATGGCATGCGGCGCGCGGCGACGCCGCGCCTGGAGAACCGCAGCGCGAGACCAACGATGACTTCACCCGCCTCGTGCTCGATCTGCGCAAGCGTTTGCGCGCGCTCTATGCGAGCGGGATCGACACTGCCGCGATGGAAACCGCCAAGCAGGACGAGATCGCCGAATTCCGCAAGCGCTACGCGGCATGGCGCGATGCGTACTGGCCGGACGACCATCGCTACGACGCTTTCGTCGCCAAACCGCTCAACAACGCCAGCCTGCTGCCGTTCGGCCTCTATGACGGCTGGACGCCGGCCTTTGCGGCATTGTTCGCGCAGTCGAAGCGCGACTGGCCCGCATTCTACGCACGCGTGCGTGAGCTGGCGCACATGAACAAGGCGGTGCGCGAGGAAAAACTGAGCGCGCTGACGGCTGTTGCAGTCCGATAGATTCTGCCGTCTAGACGTCCAAACCGCCGCACTTGCCATGCCCCGAGGCCGGTCTGCTAGAATCGAAACATGCGCACGCTGCCCCCATCGCTGCTTCTCGGACTGGACCTTACCCTCGGCCGGGATCCGCTGCGCGCGCTTTGAACTCTCCCTGATCCCGGCCATCGACCAGACCTTCGCAGAAGGTCGGCAGGAGAGAAGCGCGCCGCCGAATTTTTCTCCCCGCAACATCCTGGCCGAATCATGATCCCCAATCCCCAAACCAAGTACCGCCCCTTCCCCACGGTCGACCTGCCCGACCGGCAGTGGCCGTCGCGCCGCCTCGGCGCCGCGCCGATCTGGCTGTCGACCGACCTGCGCGATGGCAACCAGGCGCTGTTCGACCCGATGAACAAGGCGAAGAAGCTGCGCCTGTTCGACGAGCTCGTGCGCGTCGGCTTCAAGGAAATCGAACTCGGCTTCCCGGCTGCATCGCAGATCGACTACGACGTGATCCGTCACCTGATCGAAAACGATCTGATCCCGGACGACGTCACGCCGATGGTGCTGACCCAGGCACGGCCGGAGCTGATCGAACGCACGATCGAATCGGTGCGTGGCGCCAGGCGCGCCATCGTCCACGTCTACAACGCGACCGCGCCCTTGTGGCGCCGCGTCGTGTTCCATATGAGCGTCGAGGAGATGCTCAAGCTCGTTGATACGCAGGTCACGCTGATCAAGCGCCTCGCCGAGGCGCGGCCCGGCACCGACTGGCGCCTGCAGTATTCGCCGGAAACGTTCTCGATGACCGAGCTCGAGGTCTCGCTCGCCGCGTGCAATGCGGCGACGCGCGCGTGGGACGCCGGCCCCGGCCGGCCGATCATCCACAACCTGCCGACCACGGTCGAAGTGGCGACACCGAATGTGTTTGCCGACCAGGTTGAGTGGATGCACCGCCATCTGGAGCGGCGCGAGCATGTGGTGCTCTCGGTGCATTCGCACAACGACCGCGGCACCGGCGTCGCCTGCGCGGAACTGGCCATGCTGGCCGGCGCGCAGCGCGTCGAGGGCTGCCTGTTCGGCAACGGCGAACGCAGCGGTAACGTCGACCTCGTCACGCTGGCGTTGAACCTGTACACCGAAGGCATCCATCCCGGCCTCGACTTTTCCGACATCAACGCGACCGCGCGCATCGCCGAGGAATGCACGCAGCTGCCGATCCACCCGCGCCACCCCTACGTCGGCGACCTGGTCTTCACCTCGTTCTCCGGCTCGCACCAGGACGCGATCAGGAAGGGCTTCGGCGCGCGCCGCGAAGGCGATTTCTGGGAGATGCCGTACCTGCCGATCGACCCGGCCGACGTCGGCCGCAGCTACGAGAGCATCGTGCGCGTGAACAGCCAGTCGGGCAAGGGTGGCATTGCCTATCTGCTCGAACGCGAGCACGGCATCGTCCTGCCGCGGCGCATGCAGATCGAGTTTTCTTCGGTGGTGCAGCGACACACCGATGCGAGCGAGGCGGAGATCACCAGTCAGGAGCTGTGGAAACTGTTCGAGCACACCTATCTGAGCTGCGCGAACGACACGAACGGATTCGTCTACCGCTCGCACAGCACGCGCGCGACCGGCGACGGCCATGCGATCGATCTCGACGTCGCTGTCGATGGCCAGCCGCACACGCTGTGCGGCCAGGGCGCAAGCCTGCTCGACGCGACGGCGCAGGCGTTGCCGGTGTCACTGCGCATCGACAGCCACGAGCAGCTCGGCGCCACGAATGGCGACGCGGTCGTCATCGTCGAGGCCGCGCACGCGGATGTGCCCGGCGCGCGCTTCGGCGTCGGCCGCCACGCCGATCGCGATACCGCGGCGATCCTCGCCGTGCTCAATGCGGCGGCACGGCTCGCGACGAAGCCGGCGGCTTAGGCTTGGCGGACAGCACCCCTGCCCTGCGCTTCATGCGAGGCAGGGGTGCGGCGGCGGCGCAGGATCGAAGACTCGCCTACCAGATCGTCACGCGCTTTTCCGGCGCAACGTACATCTTGTCGCCTTCCTTGACATCGAACGCCGCATAGAATGGCGCCTGATTGGCCAGCGTGCCGAGCACGCGGTCGACCGGCAGCGAGTGCGGATCGGACTTGATCAGCTCGATCGCGAACTTGTCGCGCAGTTTGGCCTGCCACACCTTGGCCCAGCCGATGTAGACGCGCTGGTCGCCGCTGAAGCCGTCGAGGGTCGGCGCGGGTTTGCCGGCAAGTGAAATCTGATACGCCTTGTAGGCGATCGCGAGGCCCGAATTGTCGGCGATGTTCTCGCCAAGCGTCAGTTCGCCGTTCAAGTGAAAGCCCGGAACCGGCTCGAACGCGGCGTACTCGGCGACGAGCGCCTTGGTCTTGGCCGCGAACTTCTCGTGGTCGGCCACCGTCCACCAGTCGCGCAGGTTGCCGTCACCGTCGTATTGCGAGCCCTGGTCGTCGAATCCGTGCGAGATTTCATGACCGATCACCGCGCCGATGCCACCGTAGTTGATCGCATCGTCGGCCTTCGCGTCGAAGAACGGCGGCTGCAGGATCGCGGCCGGAAACACGATCTCGTTGAGTTCCGGATTGTAGTAGGCGTTGACCGTCTGCGGCGTCATGCCCCACTCGGTACGGTCGACCGGCTTGCCGAGCTTGTCGATGTTGCGCCGGTATTCGAACGCATTGCCGCGCATGACGTTGCCGACGAGATCGTCCTTCTTGATTTCCAGCGCCGAGTAGTCGCGCCACTTGTCCGGATAGCCGATCTTCGGCATGAACTTGGCGAGTTTCTCCTGCGCGGCCTGCTTCGTTTCCGGGCTCATCCAGTCCAGCGTGTCGATGCTCTGCTGGTAGGCGGCGAGCAGGTTCTTCACGAGCTGGTCCATGCGCGCCTTGGACTCGGGCGGGAAGTAATTGGCCACGTAGAGCTTGCCGACCGCTTCACCGATGATGGTTTCGGTGAGGCTGACGCCACGCTTCCAGCGCGGCTGGTCGGCCGGCACGCCGCGCAGTTCGGTGCCATAGAAAGCGAAGCGCGTGTCGACGCAATCCTTGTTGAGATACTTGGCGTAGCTGCGCAACAGCTGCCAGCGGAAATACGACCGGAGCGTCGCCAGCGGCGTCTTCGCGAGGATCTTGTCCATGCCGGTCAGGTAGCTTGGCTGGCCGACGATGACGTAGTCGGTCTTGCCCTCGATGCCGGCGGCGACGAGGAAGCTTTTCCAGTCGTAGCCCGGCGCGAGCTTGGCCAGATCGCCAAACGACTCCTTGTTGTAGCCCTTGATCGGATCGCGCAGCTGCACCTTGGTCCACTGCGCGCGCGCAAGCTCCGTCTCGAACGCGAGGATCGCCTTCGCATTGGCCGCGGCGGCCTGGTCGCCGGACAACGCAAGCATCTTCTCGATGAACTTCGCGTAGGCCTCGCGGATCTGCTTGAGCTTGGCGTCGTTCTCCAGATAGTAGTCGCGGTCGGGCAAGCCGAGGCCGTCCTGCTGCAGGTCGACGACGTACCTGGTCGAATCCTTGTTGTCCTGGTGCACGAAGCCGCCGTACGGCGCGGTGACGCCGATCATGAGGAAGTGCGCAAAGAGCGCGGGGATCTCCTTCTTGTCCTTGATCGCGTCGATGCGTGCGAATTCGGCGTCGAGCGGCTTCAGGCCGGCGCTCTCGAGCGCGGCCTCGTCCATGAAGCTGGCGTAGAGGTCGGCGATCTTCTGCCTCTCCTTGTTCGCAGGATCAGGCTTCGCCGCCACGCCCTCGATGATCGCGCGAATGTTCGCCTTGGCCTCGTCGTCGAGCTTGACGAAGGCGCCGCTCATCGGCTTGTCGTCGGGAATCTGGAACGTATCGAGCCAGTGCCCGTTGACGTAACGGTAGAAGTCGTCCTGCGGACGCACGGCCGTGTCCATGTTCTCCTTGTCCACGCCCGAAGTCAGCGGCGGAGGTGCCGGTGTGGCCGCAGCCGGCGCGGGCGCCTTCTCGACCGGTGGCGGCGTCGGTTGCGAGCAGGCGGCGACGAAGCCGGCGCAGGCCAGCCAGATGAGAGTGCGTTTCATGGACGAACCTCCGGAAAAATGCGACCGGCAAGTTTATTCAGCCCACACGGACGACGCATGGGCCAAAGGTAACCGCAGGCACCGGGCAATTCCCCGGCTTTGGTTTTTGATCTTCGGGTCCCCGTTTGCCTCGGCGAGGGCATGACGGAAACGCCTGAAGGTCGCGCGCACGATGCGCGGGGTTTCGCGAATGGCAGGGATGTCCATCGAGCGAACCACGGCATGACCTCGCGTACCCGGAGCGCGCAGCGCGGAGGGCGCGGCATCCGGGATGCATTTCTTTTGGTTACTTTTCTGTGGGCAAACAAAGAGAAGTGACCCGCGCGCTGGACGCGCGCGGAAAGGCGAAAGGGCGCGGCTACAAAAGAATCCAAAGCCAGATCAGAAGCGCCCCCTCACCCCAGCCCTCTCCCCCGACGACAAAACCGTCGAGGGAGAGGGAGCAGGTTCGGGTTACGAGAGATTGCGCCCGTGGAACAACTCTTCGATTTCGCGCTTGAGCAGCGACTCGATGCGCAGGCGTTCCTTGAACGACAGGTCCTTGGCGTGCGCCTCGAACAGGTAGGTCTCGAGATCGAACTCCTTCACGTGCATCTTCGTGTGGAAGATGTTTTCCTGATACACGTTGACGTCGAACATCTCGTACTTGGTGCGGATGTGCTTTGCCAGATATTCCTGGATCGAGTTGATGCGATGGTCGATGAAGTGCTTCTTGCCGCGCACGTCGCGGGTGAAGCCACGCACGCGGTAGTCCATCGTGACGATGTCCGACTCGAAACTGTCGATCAGGTAGTTCAGTGCCTTGAGCGGCGAAATGACGCCGCAGGTCGCCACGTCGATATCCGCGCGGAAGGTGGCGATGCCGTTGTGCGGATGCGTCTCAGGGTAGGTGTGCACGGTGATGTGACTCTTGTCCAGATGCGCGACGACCGCATCGGAGATGATGTCGCGACCAGCATCGCGCTTGTCGATCACCGGCTCCTCGGAGATCAGGATCGTCACCGAGGCGCCTTGGGGGTCGTAGTCCTGGCGCGCGATGTTGAGGATGTTCGCGCCGATGATGTCGGCCACATCGGTGAGGATCTTGGTCAGGCGATCGGAGTCGTACGCCTCGTCGATGTACTCGATGTAGCGATCGCGCTGCTCGGGCGTTACCGCGTAGCAGATGTCATAGATGTTGAAGCTGAGCGCCTTGGTCAGGTTGTTGAAGCCCTGCAGCTTCAGACGCGGGATCGGCTTGACCATGGTTGTAGTCCTCGCAAAACGTGCCGCAAACGCGGAGAAGGGGGCGAATTATGGGCCAAGTTGGCTACAGACGAAACCGTGGAGACAACATGGGCCAGTTTGGCTGCCGACGAAACCGTGGAGACGACATGGGCCAAGTTGGCTACAGACGAAACCGTGGAGACGACATGGGCCAGTTTGGCTGCCGACGAAACCGCGGAGACGACATGGGCCAGTTTGGCTGCCGACGAAACCGCGGGAGCGACACGGGCCAGGTTGGCTGCCGACGAAACCGTGGGAGCGGCATGGACCGGATCGACCGGGAAGGAACTACGGACGCAGACGGGGCCCTTAGAGCCGGACATGCCGCGCGGCAATTCCGTGAACTACACGACACCTTGCATCTTCGTCCGCAAATTTTTCCAGGACGATACGCTTCACCGCTTTTTTTCGTCTAAGATGCGGGAGCGTCGATCCGGGAGCCCTGATGAGCGCCGTGCGATTCGAGGGATGATCGACGATACATGTCCATACAAACACGAGGTCGAGTGTGCCCCAGCCTTTGCGTTACACCCTGCAGAAAGCCGTAGCGCGCGTGCAAACACCAGCGGCCCTGGTCCTCGATCAGGCGGCCCTGAACCGCTTCCTGGAAGACTGCCATTTGCGCCATTACCCGCGCAAGACAGTGATCATCCGGCCGGGTGATTCGGCGAACATCCTGTATTTCATCATCGACGGTTCTGTAACCGTTTCCTCGGAGGACGAGGAAGGCCGCGAGTTGATCCTCGCCTACATCAACGCAGGCGAGTTCATCGGCGAGATGGGCCTGTTCGTGGAGACGCCGCAGCGCGAAGTCACCGTGCGCACGCGTACGCCGTGCGATCTCGCCGAGATCAGCTACGAGCGCCTGTTCCAGCTCGCCGAGGGCCCGCTGCGCGAGGACCTGCCGAAGCTCCTGTTCGCGATCGGCACCCAGCTCACCAACCGGGTGCTCAACACCTCGCGCAAAGTCAGCCGCCTCGCCTTCATGGACGTCACCAACCGCGTCGCCAAGACCCTGATCGACCTGACCAGCGAACCGGATGCCCTGTCGCACCCGAAAGGCATGCAGATCCGCATCTCGCGCCAGGAGATCAGCCGCATCGTCGGCTGCTCGCGCGAGATGGTCGGGCGCGTGCTCAAGCAGCTCGAAGGCCAGGGCATGATCTCGGTGTCGGGCAAGAACATGGTGGTGTTCGACTCGCGCTGAGCGCGCGCGGGCGAGTGGTGGGCGCACGCGAGCCGGCCCGCCGCTACCATCGACGCGACGCGCGTCTCACCACTCGACGATGGCCAGGCGCTGGCGCAGGCGCGGCGACAGCTTCGCGAGCAAGGCGCGATCCGGATTGACGAGCACGGCCGAGCGCGCGCCGGCGAGCATGTCGAGATCGGCAAACGAATCACCGTAGGCGACATCCCAGGGCGCGCGCACGCCGCGCAGGCGCAGCTGATGCGCCTTCTGAAAGCCGACGTTGTGCACCTTGACGCGCGCGCCGGCACGGCCGGCTTCCAGCTGCGAGGCAACGAGTTCGACGTCGGCGAGGCCGAGTCCGTCGAGCATCGCCCGCGCCAGGGTCTGCTCGCACCCGGTGACGACGATGACGCGTGCGCCCTGATGGCGATGCACGCCGAGTGCCTCGAGCGCGGGCCGCGAGAACCGCCGCGCGTCGCGCGCAAGCGCAAAGCCGAAGTCCTCTGCGAGGCTGCGGTAGCGCGGCAACGAAATTCCGAACAAGGCCAGATGCACGAGAAACCGCAGCATCGGGCGTCGCGTGCGCCGTATCAACAGCGTCGGCGAGACAAGCAACAACAGCGGCGACGCGAACACGACACGCCACCATTGACGCCGGAAATGCGCGCGCAAAAACGCGGCGAATGCGTCGCCCTTGAACAATACGCCGTCGAAATCGAACAGCACCACGGGCGCAATCACGGTGGACGTCGAGCCGATCACGCGGTTGCGAACACGCGCCGCAACGCCTGCCCCGGATCGTCGGCGCGCATGAAGGTTTCGCCGACGAGGAACGCATTCACGTCTGCCGCGCGCATCCTTGCCACGTCGTCGCGCGTGACGATGCCGCTTTCGGTGACGAGCAGTCGATCGGCGGGCACCCTGGCGCGCAACGCCAGCGTGGTTTCGAGCGAGGTTTCGAACGTGCGCAGATTGCGGTTGTTGATACCGATCATGCGCGCGGAGGTCGCCAGCGCACGCTCGAGCTCTTCGCCGTCGTGGACTTCCACGAGTACGTCCATGCCGAGTTCTTCGGCAAGTACGGCAAACTCGAGCAACGCGGCATCGCCCAGCGCCGCGACGATCAACAGGATGCAGTCCGCACCGAGCGCGCGCGCCTCGTAGACCTGGTACGCATCGATCGTGAAGTCCTTGCGCAGCACCGGCAACGAGCACGCACCGCGTGCTTCCTGCAGATACGCATCGGCGCCCTGGAAGAAATCGACGTCGGTCAGCACCGACAGACAGGCGGCACCACCGGCCTCGTAGCTGCACGCGATCTCGGCCGGGCGGAAGTCCGCGCGCATGACGCCCTTGGACGGACTCGCCTTTTTCACTTCGGCGATCACGCCGGCCTGCCCGGTCGCGATCTTCGTCTCGAGCGCCCCGACGAAGCCGCGCACGGCTGGCGCATCGGCGACACGCGCCGACAGTTCGCGCAACGCCACGCGCGCACTGCGCTCGCGGATTTCTTCAGCCTTGCGCGCAAGGATTTTCTTCAGGATATCGGACATGGAGCCGGAATTCGGAATTCGGGATCAGGAGTTCGGGAAAAAACTGCACGACCATCATTCCCGCGAAGGCGGGAATGACGTGCCGGCCCTATGGTCCGCCATAGGCGCGCTCGACCTTGGCCGCGCGCACTTCGAAATGTTCGTACCACTCGCGCTTGCCGCGTTCGCGCGTCGCCGCATGCGCGGCGTGGTTGCGCCAGGCACGGATATTCTCCTCGCTGTCGAAATAGGCGACGGTGATGCCGAAACCGTCGGCACCGCGGGTCGATTCGGCGCCGAGAAAACCCGGCTGCCGCTGTACGAGTTCGAACATCGCATCGGCCGCGGCGGCATAGTCCGCCTCGCCCCGGCCGTTGCGTCGCGAGGAAAAGATCACCGCGTAGTACGGCGGTTGCGGCAGGCGCGCGAATCCCGATCCGCTCATGTCTGCGCCTCCTTCAGGCGCCGCGTCGTGGCGACGAACTGATCGAGCCTGGCGAGTGCGGCGCCGCTTGCCAGCGCGGCCTTGGCCGCATCGATGCCGCTCGCGATAGAATCGCTCGCACCGGATGCATACAGCGCCGCGCCCGCGTTCAGTGCGACGATGTCGCGCGCTGCGCCCGCGCGGTTCTCCAACGCTTCGAGCACGCGCGCCGTCGACTGGCCGGGATTGTCCACGCGCAACACGGCGCTGTCGACCGCGGCAAAGCCGAACTGCGCAGGCTCGATTTCGTATTCGTTGACCGTCCCGTCGCGCAACTCGCCGACCAGGGTCGGACCCGCGAGCGAGATCTCGTCCATGCCGTCGCGACCCCAGACGACGAGCGCATTGCCGGCGCCGAGCCGCTGCAGCACGCGCACCTGGATGCCGACGAGGTCGGGGTGGAACACGCCCATGAGGACGTGCGAGGCCCCGGCCGGATTGGTCAGCGGCCCCAAGATGTTGAACAGCGTGCGCACGCCCATCTCCTTGCGCACCGCGCCGACGTTCTTCATCGCCGGATGATGGTTCGGCGCGTACATGAAGCCGATGCCGGTTTGCTCCAGACATTCCGCGACCTGCGCAGGAGACAAATCGATCGCCGCACCGAACGCCTCGAGCACGTCGGCGCTGCCCGACTTCGACGAGGCGCTGCGATTGCCGTGCTTGGCCACGCGCGCGCCGGCCGCGGCAGCGACGAACATCGAGGCGGTCGAGATGTTGAACGTGTTCGAACCGTCACCGCCGGTGCCGACGATATCGACGAGGTGCCGGGTGCCGCCGGCCAGCGGCACCGTCGCCGCCATCTCGCGCATCACGCGCGCCGCCGCGGCGATCTCGCCGACAGTCTCCTTCTTCACGCGCAGGCCGGCGAGGATCGCGGCCGTCATCGTCGGCGACACCTCGCCACGCATGATCTGGCCCATCAGGTCGATCATCTCGTCATGGAAGATCTCGCGATGTTCGATCGTGCGCTGCAGCGCCTGTTGCGGAGTGATCGACATCGCTACGCCGCCAGCTTCGGCGCGCGCAGGAAGTTGCGCAGTTGATCGTGGCCGTGCTGGGTCATGATCGATTCGGGGTGGAACTGCACGCCCTCGATCGGCAGCGCCCGGTGGCGCAAGCCCATGATCTCGTCGACACCGCCGTCGGCAGCTTGCGTCCACGCAGTGATTTCGAGGCAGGTCGGCAAAGTATCTTTTTCCACAATGAGAGAATGATACCGCGTCGCCTCGAACGGATTCGGCAGGCCGGCGAACACGCCGAGGTTGCCGTGGTAAATCGGCGAAGTCTTGCCATGCATGATCGTGCGCGCCCGCACCACCTTGCCGCCGAATGCCTGGCCGATCGCCTGATGCCCGAGGCAGACGCCGAGGATCGGCACCTGACCGCCGAGCCTCTCGATCACCGCCAGCGATACGCCCGCCTCGTTCGGCGTGCACGGACCGGGAGAGATCACGATCTTCTCCGGCGCCAGCTTCTTGATCTCGGCCACGCTCAACTCGTCGTTGCGCACCACGCGCACATCCTCGCCGAGCTCGCCCAGATACTGGACGAGGTTGTAGGTGAAGCTGTCGTAGTTGTCGATCATCAATATCACGTCGCCACCAACCTGTTGTCCGATGAGGCGCATTTTCGCGAATCCCGCTCCCGATAACCGCGCCGGTACCTGCTGTTTCTTCGCCGTGGCGGACGGAAAACGCTGCGGGAAACACCACGGCGCTATTCTCGCCCAGAAACCGGCGCCGATGAACTACCGCGTGAACCGGCTCATCAAACCCCCGCGTCGGTCCGACGGTGGAACTGGTCGAACCGGGGTTGCGGCCGAGGGTCGATCCCGGCCCTCGATCCGAGCCGCCGCACGATCATCATGCGCACGGGGTAGCCCGCATCGGCGCGCGCGCCACTGGCCGCACGCAAGTCCTGCGCGTCATCGCGACCGCGTCGGTGATACCTCGGCGCAACCGGCAGCCAGCCATTGCTTGTCGATGCGCGCAAACGTCAGATAGCGGTAATCGTCGCGTTCGTAGAGCAGGCCGATATCGCCGCCCGGCAACATCGCCAGCGTCGAATACGCGGCACTACCCGCGTCCAGCACGCGCGATCTGGGCCAGGTCCGGCCGTCGTCGCAGGACAGGCGCAGGGTCAGATTGCGGCGTTGGTGAATCGACGCGGTATTGCTGAACAACAGCCAGTGCGCACGCGCATCGTCGGCGCGGGGGGCGACGCGGATGATCGATGCGTTGTTTCCGGGATCGGGCAATTGGCGATCCGGCGCGGGCGCGTCGTAGTGGATGCCGCCGTCGTGCGAATGCGCGACGAGGCGCGCCTTGCCCGCGCCTTTCGGTCGCGAGTTCAGCAGCAGCGTGCCGTCGGCGAGTTCGACGACCTTGTTCTCGTCCATGCCGGGACCGACCGGCTGGCCCGCATGCCAGGTCTCGCCGTGATCGTCGCTGTAGATGCTGACGGCGCGCAACTGCTGCCGGGCGTGATCCTCATCGCCGACCTGCACGGCGTATTGCTGGAGCAGACGTCCCTTGTGCGGCCCCTGGGTGAGCTGGATGCCCTGCCCCGAGGAAAAGAAACCGCCCCACCAGGACGGATCGCGAATCTCCGCCGTGAGCCGGCGCGATTGCCAGGTCAGGCCGTCGTCGTCGGACCAGCTCACATCGGCCTGAGCGAGATTCGGATTGGTTGGATCGTTGCCGCGCGCGCTCTTGCGGATGCCGTTGTTCACGGCTGCGCTGTAGAACAGGAAGATGCGGCCGGTGTCGCGATCGACCAGCAGGCTCGGGGCGCCGAAGCCCTGGGGAGCCGGACCGTCGCGCACTACCTGCCGGGCTTGCCACGTGCGGCCGCCGTCGATGCTGCGTCGAAGCAGCACGGCGATGTGCGCCGGCAGATCGGCGAGGCTGGGGCGCCCGTCGTAGGCGGCGAGCAGCGTGCCCCGGTTGCTGACGGCGAGTGCGGGGATGCGGTAGACGGGCCAGCCGCCGATGCCGTTTTCGGCCACATCGACGCGCACAACGTCCGCGCCAGGCTGCCCGGCCGCATTCGTTTGCGTCGCGCGCAAAGCCGGCTCGCCGCGGGGCGGCGCGGCGCAGGCCGCCAACAGGACGCCTGCCGACAATGTCATGCGCGCCACGATCTTCCCGACGACTTCGCATCGGAGCATCGCGACGCCTACACGTTCGCATCGCGCGCATGCACGTGGCAAAGCCACAGCGCTCGCGGGTGATGGAAGAACGATTTCCACAACGAACCCTTGAGGGTGTTCGCTGGCGTGCCGTCGCGATGCAGGTAGCCGTACCACTCCCCGTGGCGCGGGTCGGCGAAGCGGCGGAAGCTCCACTCCCGCAACTGCTCGTGCCATTGGAGATAGCGCGGTTCGCGCGTAATCGCGTAAGCATGCAGCGTCGCGATCAACGCCTCGTCGTGCGGCCACCAGAATTTCATCTCGGCCCAGTATTCCTGCACCGGCTTGTCGTGCACGTCGCGGAAATAGAACAGGCCGCCGTGCTTCTCGTCCCAGCCGCGCGCCCACATCCAGTCGAGCATGTCGCAGCCTAGCTTGGCGAGCGCCGCATCGCCGCGGTGCTGTGCTTCGGCAAGCACGAACCAGGCGCCTTCGATCGCGTGCCCCGGATTGAGCGTGCGCCCGTCGAAATGGTCGCAGATGCCGCCGTCGGGCGCGACCAGTTCCATCACGACCCTGAGCTGCGGCTTGACGAACCGTCGCGCGATGTCCTCGAGACTGCGGTCGATCCAGCGCGTATACAACGCATCTTCACCCAGGCGGCGGCGCAGTTCCTGCGCGATGAGCAGCGTGAACATGCGCGGTCCGATCGACTCGAGCGGCCGCGCGCCGGTGGTCTTGGGCGGCATGCGGCCCGGGGTGAAATTCCAGTCGACGAAGTGTTCGAACCAATGCCGCGCTTTCGCCGCCGAGTCGGCCGAACCGGTCGCGGCGGCGTGGGTTGCGAAGGCGAGCGCAGCGAAGCACTCGCTGTAGGCGTAGCGGCGCTTGCGCAGCGGCGTGCCGTCGCGGGCGACGTGGAAGTACATGCGCCCGTCGGCCGGGTCGATGCATTTCGTTTCGAGGAATTGCAGGCCCGACTCTGCCCAGCGCAGCCAGTCGTCGTTGCGCTCGTGGTCCAGATACAAGGTCAACAGCATCCAGGCCATGCGCCCCTGCGCCCATACCGACTTGTCGTCGTCGACCAGACTGCCGTCGCGATCGAAGCAATGCAGGAAGCCGCCGTGTTCGGTATCGAGCGCACGCGGAAACCAGAACGGCAGGCAATCACGAAACAGCTGGTCGTGATAGAAGGCGGCGAGAGTGTCCGTCATGGCGTGATGGGTTCGCTTGCGTGTGATGAAATCCGTCAAGGCAACGGCGCGTCGTCGTGGATCGCCGGCGCCACGCGCGGCGTGGCCGCGCACGTGCCGAGCGGGGCTGCGCCGATGCGTGCGCAGCGCAAGCGTACACGAGCGCCGCGTGCGACGGTGCGGTCGTTCAAAGCGCTTTGGCGCCCCATTGCGCGAAGCCGAGCGCATCGAGTTTGCCGAGCAGCGCATCGAACTGCGCCGGCGTCGGGTTCGGCAGCGGCAGGCGTGCCGGTCCGACCGGCACGCCGAGATGAGCCATCAGGCCCTTTGCCGTGCCGAGGAAGCCGCTGGCGGCGATCGCGTCGATCATCGCGATCGAGGTCGATTGCAGCCGGCGCGCCTCGGCGAGGTCGCCGCGGGTGAACGCGGCAATCAGATCGGTGTACAGCTTCGGCGCCCAGTTGTAGGTCGAGCCCACGCCACCGTGCGCACCGGTGGCGAGGCCGGCGAGCAACATCTCGTCGACGCCCCAGGGCAGATCGAATTTGTCGCCCGCAACGTCGAGGCTACGCCGATATGCGACCAGATCGGGATTGGTGAATTTGATGCCGACGAGATTGGGAATGCGCGCGGGTGCCTCGACCAGGAATTTTTCGTTCGCCAGGTTGATGCCCGTCAGCGGCGGAATGTCGTAGTAGTAGAACGGCAGCGCCGGCGCCGCGCCCGCGATCGCGGCGCAGACATCGACCAGCACATCGAGACTGGTCAGCTTGAAATAGGACGGAGCCACGGCGCTGATCGCATCCAGACCGAGCTGCTGCGCATGCGCGGCAAGGACTTTCGCATCCTCGATGCAGTTGTCGCCCACATGCGCGATCACGGTGAGGCCGGTTTCCTTTTTTGCCGCGGCCCACGCGTCGTAGATCGCTAGTTTTTCGGACAGGCTGAGCGAGTGTGCCTCGCCGGTCGAGCCGGTCATGAACACATATCGGATGCCGTTCTTGGCGTAGAAGCGTGCCTGCCGGGCGACGACTTCGGGCGCGAGCGAGCCATCGGGGTGAAACGGCGAGTGGCTGGCGACGCACAGCCCGGAAATCTTGAATTGCGACATGGAATTTTCACCAAACAAGGGAGAAAGGAAAAACGCGGCCGCGTCAGAGAGGGGTGCGCGGCCGCGGCAGCAACCACAACAAGATGCCGCTGAAAAAGAGAACTGCGCCGGAACAAGCCAAGGTCTGCGCGAGCGGAATGCCGGCATCCTTGAGGCGACCGCCGTAGACCACCGCGATGCCGCCGACACCGGCGCTGACGAAATTGAGGAACCCGTAGCCGGTTGCGGCGAAGCGACCGTCCACGTGCGCGCGCAGGATCGGCATCAGCGTCGCGTCGAGCGCACCTTGCGCAAGGCCCTGGAACAGCACGCAGCCGACGAACAGCGGCAACGTATGCACGCCCAGGCACAGCGCGACCATGGGCCCCGCAACGAGGAAGGCCGCGCCCGCGATCTGCGAGCGCGCCTTCGGATTCGTGCGCGACCACGCGTCGGCGGCGAGCGCGATGGTGATGACCGAAACGTATTTCGCGATCGATTGCGGCGTGGTCGCATAGGTGCCCGCCGCACCGAGCGACAAGTTGAACTTCTCCTGCAGCAGCAGCGGCAGCCACGACAGCGTGAACCAGTTGGCGATGCCCGAACAGGCCACGATCAGCATCAGCAGCCAGAACGCCGGCACCCGCAGCACGCCGGCGAGGATCGCGCCGATGGCCGGCGCTGGCGGTGCCGGCGCGCGCGCGTCCGCACCCGGCTCACCCGCTGCCGGTTCCTTGAGGAACACGATCAGCACGATCGCATACGAGACGCCGATGAGTCCGAACAGACTGAATGCCAGACGCCAACCCATGTCCTGGGCGACGAAGGCGCCGACGCCGGCGAGCGCCTGGCCGAGATAGACGCCGCTCATGTGGATGCCGGTAGCGAGCGAGCGCGTCGATCCGCGATGGTAGTCCGTGATCAGCGCAAGCGCAGCCGGGATGTAGCAGGCCTCGCTCACCCCCATCAATGCACGCGCCCAGAACAGTTCCTCGTGGCTGCGCACATGACCGGTCAGCCAGGTGACGCCCGACCACACGACGAGCGAGACGACGATCACCAGGCGCCTGCTGTAACGGTCGGCGAAGATGCCGCCGAACGGACTCAGGCCCGAGTAGACGAACAGGAATACCGCGGTGAGCATGCCGAACTGCGCGTCGGTCTGCGGGATATCGCGCACGATCGGCGAGCGCAACGTCGCGAGCAGCTGGCGATCGAGATAGTTGAGCATCGCGACGAAGAACAGCAGACCGACCGCAATCCATGCGGCGCGCCCGGGCACGCCGCGCCCCGCGGCAAGGTCGCCCAGTCCGCGGGCAAGGCCGTCGCGGCGCGTCTGGCGCACGATCAGGCCGACCGCGAGCGTGCCCAGCACGAGCAACAGCACGTCGCGCGGATCGACGGCGTACGCATAACCGAGCCGCATCGCGGCGACGGCCGGCGTGCGCACCCCGGGGCGCACCTCGCCCGAGACGGTCATCAGCGTGTCGCCCTGGACCACGGCAGGCGCAGTCGCCAGGCCCAACGGCCAGGTACCCAGCGTGCTCCACGCATCCGCGTGCGGGGCGTAGGCGAGAACCTTGCCGGACTGCCCCGGATGTTGTTGCGGCGGTTGGCCGTAATGGGCGCCGTCGTCGCCGCCGATCACGATCAATGCGCCCTCGCGCGCCGTTGCCGGCGCGGCCGCAGCGGCGAGCGGATACGGAAGTGGCGCGGGTCGGATCTGCAACCACATCTGTGCGGGATCGTCGCCGCCGCCTCGCAGCGCCGCGCCGTCCGCATGGTACGTGCGCCGCGTCCGGCCATCGGCGTCCGCGGAAAGCGAGCAGCCGCCAAATACATAGACGTTGCCGTCGAGCGCGCCGGCGATCGACAGGATACGTCCGCCGAATGGTGCGCCCGGCAAGGTCTCCCATTGCACCCCGTCGGGGTGGTCCGGATCGACACGGGTCAGGTCGAGGCGATAGGTCGCAGCGAGTGCCGTGGTGGCGGAGGGCGATGTCTGGCCGCCGATCACATACAGACGATTGTTGTCGACCGCGAACGCGGCATAGGCCACCGGCGTAGGCAACGGTGCAAGACGCGTGACCCGACCGTCGTCGTGCACATACAGCGTTTCGGCGAAATGTCGATCCGCATCGGCACCGCCGGCGATGATCATGCCGTGCTCGAAGGCCGCGTAGGCAGCGTACGCGCGTGGTGCAGGCAATTCGCCGATCTTGTTCCACGCACCGCCGCCGAGCCGATAGATCGCGCGATGGAAGACCTTGGTGCCACCGTCCCAGGGGGCGGCATCGGGAAAGTTCGCCCCGCCCGCAGCGAGCACGATGTCAGCGCCGTCCGCGGCATGCGTCGCCACGGCGGCCATCCCGGCGAGACCGTGCGCATCGGGGATCGGTGCGATGGCGGGCGCGGGTGCGAGTCGCGGCCCGGCTGCGGCCGCGCAATTCCACGCAACGAGTGCAAACAACACGATGAGGAGAAGGGTACAAGCGCGTATCGCCAACAGAGGCCTGCGCCGGAAATCGGGGGCTTCCGACAGCGCGAAAACCTTGTTCATCGACGATCGTCCCCACGCCACACTTTGGGGCGTGAGGACAATGTGGTCCGCGATGACAACCATCGTCTCGATTTGCAGCGACCTAGAAACGAAGCTTCAACCCGGCGAAATATTGCCGGCCGATCACATCGTAAGCACCCGGTTCGGTATTGGTGCCAATCGCCGCGTCACGCACGTTGATCGCGGGCTGCACGTTGAACACGTTGTTCGTACCGACATACAGATTGAGGTGGTCGGTGGCCTTGTAGTTCAAGCGCAGGTCGACGTAGGTGACCGCCTTCATGTCGTTCAAGTTGGGCGCAAAATTGGTTGCCGTGAGGTAACTTTGCGTCGCGCTGCGATAGCGGGCCTGTGCGAACACGTTGATCTGGTCGGTAAGGTTGTACGCGAAGTTCGTGGTGACCCGCCATTTCGGATAGAGCGGGCGGCCCGCGAATGCGGTGTTCGTGCCGGTCCCATCGATCACATTGAAATTGTGGAGATAGTTGACGAACGTGCCAACGTTGAATCCGTGCCCAAGGTAGCCGATTTCCAGGTCCACGCCCCTGGTCTTGATGCTTGCCGCATTGATCAGCGGCGAGCGGAGGTTGAGGATCGGGCCGTCGTTCACGTCGCGGACGAGTATTCCTCCGCACGTCGGGTCAAAGGACGTTGGCGCGACGGAATAGCAATTCCTGACGAAAACATCCGGCGGGAGGCGGGTGATGCCGTTCTTGATGGCGATGTCATAGTAGTCGGCCGACAGTGACAAACCGCGCAACGGCGTCAGGACCACACCCAGCGTCTTGGTATTGGCTGCTTCGGCCGACAGCGTCGGCGACCCGGCAAGCAGCAAACGCGTGTTGTTTGCTTCCGAGGAAACCAGGGTGAAGGAACCGTTGTTCGCGATGCGATTGGCGATGGCCGGGATCGAGCGGCAGTTGGTCGCGAGGTTGCCCGTGCTGGCGGCCGTCACACCGTTGCAAACGTCGGTATTGGCCGGGGCCACGTTGGTGATGCCGTTGGAAAACAGATCGTTGATGTTGGGCGCGCGTACCGAACGCGGCGACCAGCTGCCACGAAATCGCACGATGTCGTTGATCGGCGCGCTGAAACCGTAGCGGTGGGTGAAGTTGGTGCCAACGGTCGAGTAGTTGCCGAGACGACCCGCGGCGCTCAGATTGAGCCACGACGCGACCGGCACCTCGACTTCGCCGAATACTTCGTTGACCGTGAAGGCACCCGAAATCGCCGAGACCTGAAGATCGCGGGAAAGCCCCAACTGGCGGAACGCATCGGGCGTTTCCCGGGCCTGCTCGCGACGGTGTTCGACACCGGCAGCAAAGCTGATCGGATCGGACGTGAGCGAAAACGGCATCTGGCCGGAAAGAACCGAGTTGACGACCGTTTGCTTGATTTCGCCGGTCTGCCCGGTTGCAATCATCAGATACTTGGCCGCTGCGGGCGAGATGCCGGTGATTCCCGCCTTGCCGACCAGGCTGTCGGTGGTGCCGAACGGATTGATCGGGACGCAGCCTTCCAGGCGCGCCGTCGCGTCGGCGCACTGATAGCCACCTTTGCCGTCGGGTTGAATGGTCACGGCATTGCGGAAGTTGGGAATACTGAAGTCGCCGGTATTGGCTTGAAGTTCGGAGGTCGATCCGTAGACGACGCTGCTCTTCCACGACAGGGTGTCGCTGAAGTCATGCGTGAAGGCGGCCGCCGTGCGGAAGGTCGTCCGACGGTTCGACACGGTTCGATCGCCGAACTCCCACGCACGCCGGTAGGTCTGGACGCGGTCGAGCGAGGTGTTGGAGCCCATCGCGGCCAGCAACTGCGCACCGGCACTGCTGCCGACGAAGTAGGGGCTGGTCGCGACGTCGATCCCGGTCTTGCCGCCGACCGGTACGCGGAAGACATCGGCGACGACGGAAACCGGAGCCGGTTCGAGCGCCACGAACGAGGTTGTCCGCGTGTAGTTCATCTCGACATCGAGCCTTGAGCTATCGTCAACGTTTACGGTCAGCCCCGAGGCGAGGTAGGAGGGCTGGTAGGGCGCGACGAGATAGCGGTGTGCGAATTGGTTGTACCAGTCGGTCGTGCCATTCCGGTTGAAGTTGGAATCGAGCAGCGGCTGATTGGTATTGAACGGATTGCCATTGCCGAAGATCGCGAGTTTGCCGAAGAACAGCGCGCCCGGATCGACATAGGCGGGGCCGGGGCGCACCGCGATCGTGTCGAGAATGCCGTTTTTTTGGCTGCTGACGAAGCCCAGTTCGTTGGCCGAAAAGGGGCGATCCCTCGACATCAATGGTTCCTGCTTCGAGCGGCCGAACGAGACCCAGACGTTGCCCGCATCGAAGTTGCGCCCGTAGGTGACATCGAAACTTCGCTTGCCCGCACCGCCATCGGCCGAGTCCGAGGCAAGCCCGTTGACCTCGAGGCCGTTGAAGTCGGTCTTGGTGATGATGTTGACGACACCACCGATCGCATCCGAGCCGTAAATCGCCGACTGACCGCCGGTGAGAACGTCTACCCGCTGGATCATGGCCACCGGGATGCTGTTCAGATCGACGCCGTAACCGGTGTTGGCCGACACGCCCGACACCCAGCGGCGGCCGTTGACCAGCACGAGGGTGCGTGCCGCGCCAAGATTGCGCAGGGAAATCGTCGCCACGCCGACGTTCGCCGCCGCACCGCCGGTCGAAGTATTGTTGCTCGACGCGGACAGGTCCGATGAGATGGACGGAATGCGGCTCAAGGTGTCTTCGATCGAAATCGAACCCGTGCCCTCGAGAACATCTCTGCCCACCTCGGTGATGGGCGCCGACGAAACGATGTTGGCACTGCGGATATTGGTTCCGGTGATGACCACCGCTTCCATCACCTTGGGCGCCGCCTGGCTGGCATCGGCCTGCTTGGTGTCGACTTGCTTGGCATCGGCCTGGCTCTTGTCGTCGCCCGGGGCTGCGGTCCCTGGCGCGGCTTGTTGCGCCACGGCCAACGATGCGCCGCCAAGCAACAACACGCTGGCGATCATGCCAGACAAACGGTTCTGTCGCGGCGCCACCCACTTCGGATTGCGATTCATGCTCATTCCCCAACGTTATCAGACATCTGATGTCTTATCAGACAGGATTTTTACGCCGGAGTCAAGTGGAAGGGGCAGATTTGATGTCAGCGAATCAATGCCCGCGCAGTGCCGGCCCCATGCGCGCCGCAACGCCCACCACCGGGACCACCGCCATGCTCGCCGTCGGCTGACGAACACACCAGCCGGCGCGACGCCTTTTCGAACTGCCTCGGGGGAACTGCCCCTAGGACATCGAAGCCGCAAACCGCCGGCCTATTTGCGCTCGATCACGGTGACCGTGTTGGTGCGCTTGCCCGGGCCGGTCTCGCCGCAAACCAGCCAGACCTTTCCCTGCCACTGCACTGCAGGCGCGGTTACGATACCCAGCGGCAGCTCGCCCGCTGCCGCGTAGGCGTCTTCGGCGGGACGGTAGGCGTAGATGGTGCGCGGTTGGCCTGGATGCTCGGCCGGCGAACGACCGTTGTTGTAGAAGAAACCGGTATCGCCGCCGAGCAGCAGCAGCGCATCGCCGACGGCCGGGGCCGGACCGACCGTGGCCACCAGCGGCTCGGGCAACTCGCGCACTGGCTTCCATTCGCCTTGCTCGCCATCGAGGACGAAGGCTTCCTTCCGATAGCTGCGCACCGGCTTTCCGGCCGCGTCGGGCTCCAGCGCGCAACCCCCGAACACGTACAGTTTTCCGCCAAGCACGCCCGCCACCGAAAGCATGCGCCCACGCCCCGGCAGGGAGGGCAGGCGGCCCCAACCGCGGCCCGGGTCGGCGAGATCGAGCCAATGCACGCTGTCGAGTGCGCTGGTCGCCGACGGCGAGTCGGTGCCGCCGATCACCACCAGTCTGCCTTGCCAAACCGCGTGTGCGGAGAAGGCCACCGGCGTCGGCAGCGCGGGTAATTCCTCGCGCACCAGTCGGCCGCCGGTGATCGACACGCGAAAGGCCGTGCGGAAGTTTTCCTTGTCGTCGGTACCCCCGGCGAGGACCAGCCCCTCGCGACTGCCGGCGCAGGCCGCATACGCGATCTTGCCCGAGAGTTCACCGATTACGCGCCAGTCGCCCTTCTCGAACGCATACACGGCCTTGTTGTAGACCTTCGCCCCACCCTCCCACGGTTTTCTTTCCGGGAAGTTCGCGCCGCCGGTGGCGAGCAGCACCTCGTTGGTCACGCCGGCACCCATGCCGGCGAAACCCACGGGGTCGGGAAGCGCCGGCGCCTGATCGAAAGCGAGCTTGATGACGGCGCCGGAGCAGCCGGCAACGAAGGAAGACGTTGACATGAGCATCAGCCCAGGCAGGCTGCGAGCGGGGAAATGGCAGTCGCGAGAGGTGCTGCTCGCATCGCACCACGCTTGCGCCGGCACCTCCTGGAAATCGAGCAAGTCGAGCGCTTACGCGAACGCAGTTCCATTGATACGCAGCCGTTACCATAGATAAGATATCTGACATCTTATCAGACATCTTGTTCAAGCATAAGTACGAGACAGGAGCAACGCAAAATTTGAATATCAGATATCAGGAAACTATAGTCCGGGCATGAGAGTACGCATACCTGCCTATCGCCACGCTCAACGCGAAATCAAGCTGTTCATCGAAACCAACCGCCTTGGGCCGGGCGACGCTCTGCCTTCCGAGGCGGCCCTGGCCCATGAGCTCGGCATCAGCCGGCCCTCGCTGCGGGAAGGCATGAAGGCGCTGGAGTCCCTGGGCATCGTCGAGACTCGCCACGGCGAGGGGGTATTCGTCGCGGCCTTCTCGTTCGACTCGATCATCGAGAACCTGCCGTATTCGATCGTCAGCGGCGGCAAGAACCTTTACGATCTGCTGCAGGTGCGCACGGCGGTCGAGATGGGTGCCATTCCCTATGTGCTCGAACGCATCGGCGTGGCTGACAAGGCGCGCCTGCGCCAGTTGGCCGAGGAGATGCTCGCAGCGGCCAAACAGGGACAGGAATTCGAGCAGCAAGACCGCGAATTCCACGCGACCATGTTCCGCTGCCTCGACAACGCGTTCCTGTCCCGCCTGATCGATCTGTTCTGGGAAGTGTTCCATCGCCTGAACCAGTCGCTGGAGAGCCCCGACCACTGGTCACTCGAATCGACTGCGCTCGATCATCTGAGCATCGTGGACATGATCGAGCGCGGCGACAAAACCGGCCTGCTGGCCGCGCACCAACGCCATTTCGGATCGATTCTGGCCCGGCTGGAGCGCGCAAAACCCGCGGCATAGCTCGCGCGACGGTTGATCAACCGATCACGCTTTCGTCGTCCACGAGGTAGTCGCCGACCGCCTCGATCCGAGGCTGTGCGCCGATCCCGCAAAACAGCAGCATTTGCCCGGCTCGCCGCGACGAGCCCGCTACAGCCCGCCCACCGCCTGCGCCACCGCGCGGAACAGCGCGCGGCACTTGTTCATCGTCTCCTTCCACTCGAGCTCGGGCACGGAATCGGCGACGACACCGCCGGCGGCCTGCACGTGGAGCTGGCCGTCCTGCACGATCGCGGTGCGGATCGCGATGGCGAGGTCGGCCTCGTCGTGCCAGTTCCAGTAGCCGATCGCGCCGCCGTAGACGCCGCGCTTGACCGTTTCGAGTTCCGCGATCACTTCCATCGCGCGTACCTTCGGCGCGCCGGTCAGGGTGCCGGCCGGAAACGTTGCGCGGAACACGTCGATGAAGCTCAAACCCCGCTTCAGCCTGCCGACGACCTCGGAGACGATGTGCATGACGTGCGAGTAGCGCTCGACGACCATGTTCGCGGTGAGTTCGACCGTGCCGGTTTCGGCGATGCGGCCGACATCGTTGCGGCCGAGATCGATCAGCATCAGGTGCTCGGCGCGCTCCTTCGGGTCGGCGAGCAATTCGGCTTCCATCGCCGCATCCTCCTCGGGCGTGTGCCCGCGCCGGCGCGTGCCCGCGATCGGTCGCAGCACGACCTGCCCGCCTTGCGCGCGCACGAGGATCTCCGGCGACGAACCGATGATCTGCTCGCTGCCGAGGTCGAGGAAATACATGTACGGCGAAGGATTCAACGCGCGCAATGCGCGGTAGACGTCGAGCGGGCGCGAGCGGAACGGCACGCTCAGGCGCTGGCTGATCTGCACCTGGAACACGTCGCCCGCGTAGACGTATTCCTTGGCCTTCTCGACTGCGGCGAGATAGTCGTGCTTCGGGAAACTCGACACGAAATGCGATTCGTCGATCGCCTGCGGATCGACGATGTCGGGATACGCCGCGCTGGTCGAGCGCAGGCGATGCACGAGCGAGTCGAGTCGGCGCTGCGCGCGTGCATACGCGCGCGGCTCGGCCGGATCGGCGTTGACGATGAGGTAGAGCTTGCCCTTGAGGTTGTCGAACACGGCCAGTTCTTCGGCCAGCATCAGGCAAATGTCGGGCATGCCGAGCCGATCGGGCTTCGCATCGGCCTTGATCCGGTGCTCGATGTAGCTCGCGCACTCGTAGCCGAAGTAGCCGACCAGGCCGCCGGCGAATTTCGGCAGGCCGTCGATGCGTGGCACCTTGTACTGCGCCTTGATCGCGGCGATCTCGGCGAGCGGATCGGCGACGTCGTGCTCTTCGACCACCTCGCCTTCCTCGCTGAGGATCAGGCGATGGCCATGGACGCGGATCACGCGCCGTGCCGGCAGGCCGATGATCGAATAGCGCCCCCAGCGCGCGCCGCCCTCGACCGATTCGAACAGGTAGGCGTAGGGTCCGTCGGCGAGTTTCAGATACACCGACAGCGGCGTGTCGAGATCGGACAACACCTCGCGCACGAGCGGAATGCGGCTGTAGCCCTGCGCGGCGAGTGCGGCGAATTCGGCAGAAGAGATCACGGGACAATACGGCGGCAGAAGGGCTGCCGAAGATAGCAAGCAATGCTGCTGTGCGCCAATCAGCCGGCCAGCGAGCGTCGCGGCATGCCGTGCAGTTCGAGCGAGAACTCGACACCGGTGCCATCGGGCAGATTGTGCGCCGTCGCCACACCGCAATGCAGTTCGGCGATCAGACGCACGATCGACAAGCCGAGTCCGAGATGCGGCGGCTCGGCCGGCGCGCCGGTGATCGGCGTGTTCTTCTGCGTCGCGGACGGACGCACGCTGACCAGCGAATCGAACAGGCGATCGGTCATGCTGCTTGGCAGCGCAGGCCCCTGGTTGGCGACGCTGATGACGGCGTTGTCGCCGAGTGCGCGCAGATCGATGCGGATCCAGCCGTCCTCGGGCGTGAAGCCGCGCGCGTTGTCGACGAGCTTGTCGAGTGCCTGCGCAACCAGTTCGGGTGCGCCGTGCATCAGCAGCGGCGACGCCGGCAGGTCGGCTTCCACGCGCCGCGGCGCGAGCAGCGGTCGGTACGCTTCGACGCAGCCGCGCACGACCGCTGTGAGATCGAACTCCTCCGCGTCGACGCCGTGGATCGCGCGCTCCATGCGGCTCGCCTCGCTCATCGCGCGCAGGATCGCGCCAAGACGCTCGGCACCGCTGCGCGCGCGCACGAGGTAGGTGCGCGCATCGGTCGACACCGACTGCTGGTCGAGATTGTCGAGCGAGGATTTGACGATCGCGAGCGGCGTCTGCAACTCGTGCGAGAGCTTGGAAGCAAGCGTGCGCAGATAGTCGGTGTAGGCGTTCACCTCGTCGAGCAGGTGCGCGAAGCTGCGCGCCAAATCGCCAAGCTCGTCTTTCGCCCCGAGCAGCGGCAGCGGAACCGGTCGGTCCGGGTTGCGCTGCATTCGCCCGTTCGCCTGCTTGGCGCGTTCGACCGCGTCGCGCAGGCGGCGGATGCGCAGGCCGAGCACGCCGGCGAAGGCGAACAGCACGGCACCGGCGAAGACCAGTGCACCCAGGCTTGCGCCAATCAGGATCAGCAGCGCGCGATTGGTCAGCAGCGGCAGCGCGTCGCCGGATTGCTCGAGCAGCAGCGCGCCGCGCACCTCGTTGTTCTCCTTCAGCGGCACCGCGGCCGCGAGCACGACGCTGCTGCCCTGATTGGGCGCCGGATGCCAGGCCGTCGCTGCGACGCCGGACAACGCCTGCCAGATTTCCGGCGAAGACAGGCGCGGCAGGTTGGTCGCGAAGTCCTGCGCGCGCGTCATGTCGGGCGCGATCAGGCTGCGGTAGATCAGGTTCTCGAACCAGCGCCGCAACGCCGGTGTAGACGATTTCGACGACAGCACCGCAAGCTGGCCCGATTCGGCGACGACCCAGCCTTCGGCGCTGAGCACGCGCACGCGCATGCCATCCGGCGCGAACTGGGCGAGGTCGGTGGACAGGTCCGGCGAACGCAGCAGCAGCGGCCGCAATTCGATGTGCGCGTTGTTCGGTGCGTCAGCATCGAACTCGTTGAGCGTGAGCGAGTCGGGCATCTGCGAGCGCGGCAAGCGCAATTCGACGCGATAGCCGTCGGCGTCCTCCTGCCACCAGCCACCGAGCACCTGCGGCAGCGAATCGCCTGCGCCGTCGAGCACGCGCGCCTGGAACCTTCCCGGCGCCGCGCTCGCGATCAGGTAGCGGCGCAAATCCTCTTCGCGCGCCAGGCTCAGGATCAAATGATCGCGCAACAGCGCATTATCGTCGCCCGCATCCGCGCGCGTGCGCGTCGCATCGCGCACCTGGGCGAGCAGATAGAGCCAGTCGCCGTCGACGCAGAGCAGCAACTTTGCCTTTTGCGCATCGTCGGCCGGGCCGATGTTCTGCGCATACGGCGTGAGCGTCGTCCAGTCGTCGGCGTATCCGTCGACGTGCATGCGGCCCGCGCAAGGATGCACATAGAATGCCTGCCCGGCCGGCGGCAGCGCGGTCTTGAGGGCGGCAAGACTGCGCGCGAGCGCCTTGGCCGACGCCGTCAGCGTCTGTTCCTGACCCTGGCGCAGCAACTCCTCCATCTGACGCACGATCAGCCAACCCGCCAGCGGCAGGGCCAGCGTGGAGAGGGCGAGGAGGAGGAGCTTGAAGCGGAGGGACATGCCGGGAGAATTGCACAAGCCAAAGATAAATCGAATACCGGCTCCGCCGGCAGGGCTTTATGTCGGCCTCCACCGATACCCCGCCCCATGCACCGTCTCGATCGAATCGAACGCCGCGTCGAGGGCAAGGAACTTCTTGCGGATGCGCTTGATGTGCGAGGTGATGGTGGCGTCGTCGACGACGACCTGCGCCTCGCGCATGAGCTGGTCGCGGTTCTTCACATGCCCCGGGAAGCGTACCAGCGTGTGGATCATCCAGAACTCGGTCACGGTTAGCGGCACTTCGGCATTGTTCCAGGTCACGCGCATGCGCTCGGCCTCGAGCTTGAGCGGGCCATGCTCGAGCACGGTTTCCTTCGACGCGGGCTTGTTCAGCGCGTCGATGCGGCGGAACAGCGCGCTGATGCGCGCGGCGAGATGATGCAGGCTGACGTCCTTGGTCAGATAGTCGTCGGCGCCGAGACGCAGGCCGGAGATCACGTCGAAATCCGAATCGCGCGCGGTCAGGAACAGGATCGGCAGCGTCGGCGATTGCGCGCGCAGTTCGCGGCACAGCTCGAAGCCACCCTCGGGGTCGTCGCCGAGGCCGACGTCGATGATGACCAGCTCCGGCAGGCGTTGCGCGAACGCGCGGCTCGCGTCGGGCCGCGTAGAATAGCCATGGGTGGTGTAGCCGAAGCGATTGAGCGCCTCGACGTAGTTGGCGCGGATCGCGGGTTCGTCTTCGACGATGGCGATGTTGCGGCCCATGCGGAAAATCCTGCGAGCTGAGGTAAGTGCAGCTTACGCAACGCGCCCGGCGCGCGGCAATGGCGGCGGCGCATTTGTCATCGTCGTGCCAGATTTGATCCGCGCGCCGCCCCAACTGGCGCAGGCTCCGTTCAGTCGCGCAGTGGATCCTGCCACCGTGTCAACGCCCCGCACGGAATCCCCGCCATGAACGCTTCCCGCCCCGAACCGAACCTCGAACTGCACCAACCCGAACCGTTCCGCGTCGCTTTTGCCCTGCTTGCGCTCGTGCTCGGCGCGATCGCCGCCCTGCAGATTTGATTGCCCGTGCACCGCGCTGCCGGACGGCGCCTCCCGTCCGGCGGCGCGGTTTTCTTGGCCTGGTCTTGCGCTCGTCCTTGATCGCGAAAGCCGCAAGGCGGCCATTCTCGGCCGCACTTTTCAATTTAGAATGCGCAACCCCGCCCGGTTCGCGCGATCCGTCCGATGCGTCACGACTACATCCTCACCCTGTCCTGCCCGGACCGCACCGGCATCGTCTACCGCGTCAGCGCACTGCTGTTCGAGTCCGCGTGCAACATCCTCGATGCGCAACAGTTCGGCGACGAGGAAACAGAACGCTTTTTCCTGCGCATCCATTTCGATGTACCCGCCGTGCTCGACATGGCTGCGCTGGAGGGCCGCGTCGCGCAGCTCGCGCAGGAATTCGGCGGCGACTGGCAAATCCACGATGCACGCAAGCGCGCGCGCCTGCTGCTGCTCGTGAGCAGGCAGGGGCACTGCCTCAACGACCTGCTGTTCCGTGTGCGCAGCGGCCAGTTGCCGGTGGAGATCGCCGCGGTCGCCTCGAACCACGAGGATTTCGCCGAGCTTGCCGCATCGCATCGCGTGCCGTTCCGCTATCTGCCAGTCAGCAGCGCGACGCGTGACGCGCAAGAGGCATCCCTCGTCGAACTCGTCGACAAGGAGCGCATCGATCTGGTCGTGCTCGCGCGCTACATGCAGATCCTGTCGCCGAAACTGTGCGCCGCCCTCGCCGGCCGCGCGATCAACATCCATCACAGTTTCCTGCCGAGCTTCAAGGGCGCCAAGCCCTATCACCAGGCGCACCAGCGCGGGGTGAAGGTGATCGGTGCGACGGCGCACTACGTTACCGGTGATCTCGACGAAGGCCCGATCATCGAGCAGGAGGTCGCCCGCGTCGACCACGCCGCAACGCCGCGCGACCTCGTGCGCGTGGGCAGCGACGTCGAATCGCTCGTGCTCGCGCGCGCGGTGCGCTGGCACGTCGAGCACCGCGTGCTGCTCAACGGACATCGCACGGTGGTGTTCCGCTGAGCCACCGCGCCCTTGCATTGGCGGACGCTCAGAAAAATCTGCCGCGGATCAAAGCAGATCGGCACGGATCAAGGCGGATGGAGCAATGACTTACGTGCCCTATCCGCACTCATGAGCCTCGATCCGTGGCAAGTACCTTGTTTCAAGCGCAGCCGCTCAGGCGACCGCGGACAGCATCTTGGTGACTATCTCGCGATAGTCCCCGTGGCCGAAGATGGCCGAGCCGGCGACAAAGGTGTCGGCACCCGCTTTCGCGATCTCGCCGATGTTGTCGGCCTTGACGCCGCCGTCGATCTCGAGGCGGATCGCACGACCGCTGCGATCGATGCGTTCGCGTACTTCGCGCAACTTGGCAAGCGCCGACGGAATGAAGCTCTGCCCGCCGAAGCCCGGGTTGACGCTCATCAACAGGATCAGGTCGATCTTGTCCATCACGTAGTCGAGATACGCCAGCGGCGTGGCCGGGTTGAACACGAGGCCGGCGCTGCAACCCGAGTCGTGGATCAGGCCGATCGTGCGGTCGATATGCTCGCTCGCCTCGGGATGGAAACTGATGTTGGTCGCACCGGCCTTGGCGAAATCCGGCACGATGCGGTCGACCGGCTTGACCATCAGGTGCACATCGATCGGCGCCGTCACGCCATGCTTGCGCAGCGCTTCGCAGACGAGCGGGCCGATGGTCAGATTCGGAACGTAATGGTTGTCCATCACGTCGAAGTGCACCCATTGCGCACCGGCGGCGAGGACACTGTCGACCTCCTCGCCCAGCCTGGCGAAATTCGCGGACAGAATCGAGGCTGCGATGACGGCGGATTGTTTCATCGGACGACTCTTGCGGTGAGGCGTGACAGTGTACATGCAAGCCCGCCCCCTCTCCCGGCGGGGGAAGGGTGAGCGGGGCTACGTGCCGCGCGCGCTGCGGATTTGCTCGAAAGCCGCGTTGATGTCGCGCGCGCGCTCCTCGGCGCGGCGCTTCATCTCGTCGGGCACGTCGCCAAGCTTGTCGGGATGATGCTGGCTCATCAGCTTGCGATAGGCGCGCTTGATCTCGGCATCGCTCGCCGTGCGCTCGACCCCGAGCACGGCGTACGGATCCTTGCTCCGCGCGGCGCCGGGAGCGGGACCGCGCGCGCGGTCCTGGTGCCGCGCATGGACGTATTCCTCCCAATTGTCCGGCGCGACATAGGCATAGCCCTTCATCACCGCAATGCCGATCAGCTGGCGCTCGTCGACGCCGAGGGCGGCACAGAGCTTGCGCACGATGACGAGCTTGGCCGGCGCCAGCGGGCCGTCGGCGCAGACGATGTCGAGCAACAGGTCGACCAGGATGAACGACCGGTCGCGTCGCCCGCTCGTCCACGTACGCAGGTGCACGATCGCGTTGGTTGTCGAATATCCCGTCTGCTTGCCGGCGGTGAACTGGCCGACCGCCACACCGCGCAGCTCGGACGAAAGCTGCAGGCGCGCCATCAGTTGCTCGGTCGCGGCGATCTCGGCCTCGGACACGCGCCCGTCCGATTTCGCGATCGCACCCGCAAGGCCGAACAGCGGCGCGACGAACGACAGCGGCGCGGCATCGAGCGTCGCGCCGAAGCTGCCCATGCTGCGGTCGAAAATATGCCCGAGCAGGACGCAGATGACGATCGCCGGCGGGTTGTGGAACGCAGCAACCCCGATCGCCAAGCCGATCAGCTTGCCCCAGATCTTCATGCGTGCAACCGCTTGGCACCGCGCGCGGTTACCGGATCGGGGGCGGGAAGAGGCACTGTCATCGATCACTGTGGCATTTTTCGGAGCGCGAATTCTAGCCGAACCCCGCGATGCACGACGAATGGACGGTTACAATGCGCACCCCGTTCCGCCCGAGGTCGCCGTGCCCACCACGCTTCTGCAGTCCCGCCTGCCCGGTCTCGACCTGATCCATCGCGGCAAGGTACGCGACGTCTACGCACTGTCCGCGCGCGAACTCCTGATCGTCGCCAGCGACCGCCTTTCGGCGTTCGACGTGATCCTGCCCGACCCGATTCCGGGCAAGGGCGAGATGCTGTGCCAGATCTCCAACTTCTGGTTCGCCCGCACCGCGCACCTCATGCCGAATCATCTGACCGGCAAGGACGTGGCCTCGGTGCTGCCCGCGGGAGTCGATGCGGATTTGTATCGCCGGCGCAGCGTGATCGCCAAGCGCCTGAAACCCGTGCCGGTCGAAGCGATCGCGCGCGGCTACCTGATCGGCTCGGGCTGGAAGGATTACCAGGCCACCGGCGCCCTCTGCGGCATCAAACTTCCGGCCGGCTTGCGCCAGGCGGAAAAACTGCCTGCACCGATCTTCACTCCGTCGACCAAGGCCGCGATCGGCGGCCACGACGAGAACATCGGCTTCGACCAGGTCGTCGCGACCATAGGCGGCGACCTCGCCGAGCAGGTACGTGCGGCAACGTTGAAAATCTATGCTTTTGCCGCCGAATACGCCGCTGCGCGGGGCATCCTGATTGCCGACACCAAATTCGAATTCGGCACCGACGAGGCCGGCAAGCTCCACGTCATGGACGAAATGCTGACCCCGGATTCCTCGCGCTTCTGGCCCGCCGACGAATACCGCATCGGCATCAGCCCGCCGAGCTACGACAAGCAGTTCGTGCGCGACTATCTCGAACGGCTTCCCTGGAACAAGACCGCGCCCGGGCCGGACCTGCCGCAATCGGTGATCGATGGCACCGCGGCAAAATATGCCGAAGCCCTGAAACGCCTCGCGGATATCGAACTGCCTTGATTCCGCCACCGTGCTTGCCGTGCGCAAATCCTTGTGCTATCTCTAGCGCCATGACTTCCCTCCGCCACAGCTACTTTTTTTGGTATTACCGCATTCCCACGCCGGCGGCGGAGGAAGGGGCACGATCGATCTGAAGATTGCGCAAAACGAACAACCCTCAAACAACCGCCGGCCCATCCGGCGGTTTTTTGTTGCCGCCGGGAAACGAAAAATCCCCGACCCGATGACCCTCCCGAGGACACCCGCCATGACCACCCAACACACCGACGACCTGCGCATTGCCGAACTGCGCGAACTCTCCACGCCCGCCCAGGTGATCGCCGAATTCCCGCTCGACGACACTGCCGAAGACACCGTGTCCCGATCGCGCGCCGCCGTGCATGCGATCCTCGAGGGCAAGGACGACCGCCTCGTCGTCGTCGTCGGCCCATGCTCGATCCACGATATCACCGCGGCGCTGGAGTACGCGCGGCGCCTGCGGAAAGAACGCGAGCGCCACGCCGGCGAGCTCGAAATCATCATGCGCGTGTACTTCGAGAAGCCGCGCACCACGGTTGGCTGGAAGGGCCTGATCAACGATCCCGAACTCGACGGCAGCTTCCAGATCGACAAGGGTTTGCGCCGTGCCCGTGGCCTGCTGCGCGACATCAACGCGCTCGGCCTGCCCGCCGGTTGCGAGTTCCTCGACATGATCACGCCGCAATACATCGCCGACCTCGTCGCCTGGGGCGCGATCGGCGCACGCACGACCGAGAGCCAGGTGCACCGCGAACTCGCCTCGGGCCTGTCCTGCCCGGTCGGGTTCAAGAACGGTACCGACGGCAATGTCAGGATCGCGGTCGACGCGGTGTTGTCGGCGGCGAGCCCGCATCATTTCATGGCGGTGACCAAGGAGGGACGCACGGCTATTGCCGCCACGCGCGGCAACCGCGACTGCCACGTGATCCTGCGCGGCGGCACGGCGCCGAACTACGACGCCGCAAGCGTGGACGCCGCCTGCGCGGCAATCGCCAAGGCGGGACTCGACGCTCGCGTGATGATCGACGCCAGCCACGCCAATTCGTCGAAGAATCCCGAGAACCAGCCCAGGGTCGTCGACGACATCGCCGGCCAGATCGAGGCCGGCGAGATGCGCGTCCTCGGCGCGATGATCGAGAGCCACCTCAGCGCTGGTCGCCAGGATCTCGTCGCAGGCCAGCCACTGCGCTATGGCCAGAGCATCACCGACGGCTGCATCGACTGGGAGACGACCGTGCGCACGCTCGATCGCCTCGCGCACGCGGTGCGCGCGCGTCGCACGCGCACGCAGGAGGTCAAGTCGGCAGCCTGAGATACACTTCGACCATGTCGACGGTGTACTACGACTACATGCATACACCGATCGGCCGCCTCATGCTCGCGGCCGACGGCAGGGGTCTGCGCCACGTCGATTTCGAGAACGGCAAGTACACCGCAACGATAGGCGAGGACTGGGAACCCGGTGCCGGCGCACTGCACGAGGCGCGTGCGCAACTCAAGGCGTATTTTGCCGGCAAGCTCACCTGCTTCGACCTGCCGCTCGCACCGCAGGGCACCGATTTCCAGCAGCAGGTGTGGCTCGCCCTGCTCGAAATTCCGTACGGCACGACGACCAGCTATGGCGAGATCGCGCGCCGGCTCGGCGATGCCCATGCCACGCGCGCGGTCGGCGCGGCGAATGGACGCAATCCGTTGCCGATCATCGTTCCCTGCCACCGCGTGATCGGCGCGAACGGCTCTCTCACCGGCTTCGGCGGTGGCCTGCCGATCAAGCGCTGGTTGCTCGAACACGAGCAGCGACACAGCGCGTTCGCCTTGACGCCAGCCTGACCGGTACGCTGGTTTTCATCGCTCGCCAGCACCGGAAAACTTCGGCAGCAACCCGCGTACACCACATTGCCTTCGCGTATGGTCGGGCGCATGATTCACGCCGTTCCTTGCCCATCGGGTTCACTGCCGGAGGCTCGCATGTCTGGATTGCGTACCACGAAAATCACCTTGTTCGCGGGAATTCTGCTCGCACTGTCCGCCTTCACCGCCTCCGCGCAGGACAACCGCGACAGCGCGGCCGCAGCCGCCGAGCAGGATGCGAAGGACATCATGAATCGCGCGTCCCACCCACCCGACCTGTCGAAGGACACGCCGCCTGCCGGTATCCAGCAGAACGGCAATGCCGGCACGGCCAATATCAGCCGGCAGACGAACGAGCACAGCGAGACCGTCACCCGCGGCAGCGAGCATTCCTCCGGCTTCTCGGTCGGAGTCGGCAACGGCAACCGGCGCGACGACGACCGCCGTGACGACGGTCATCGCGACGATCCGGTCGGCGGCAACCACGATGACGGTCGTCCGGTCGCCGGCGAGATCGCCAACAATCCACCGCCGCCGCCGGGCTGGCCAGGACATGACGGCGCCAACCGTCCGGTCAACAACCAGGCCGGAGCCGTGGAAAATTTCGATGCCGGCCCGATCTGGAACAACAACGATGCGCAAGGGAAATGCCCGAACGTCTGCGGCCGCAACCAGAGGACGTGGACCGGCGACTGGCGCACCGTGGGCTTCAACAAATCGGTGTGCGCCTGCGCGGCGGGCAGCGACACGCAGTCGCCCACGGCGCAGTCCTCGGGCTGGGGGCGTGGATCGTCCTGCCAGGCGCCGGCCAATCACCAATGCCGTGGCTGCTCGGTAAGCTGCCCCGCCGGCAAGGAAGCGCATTGCTCCCAGGGGGACCGCGGCATTTTTACCAGCCCGGAAAACGCCATATGCCCACGAGAAGCGGTGTGCGAGTGCCGCTGACGCGATGAAGCCCGCGCGCCGGCGGCGTCGGCGCGCGATTGGTTTTCAACCGGAAAACGCAAACAGCCGGAATCGGGCACCCGCTTGATATGACCGGATAGGGGTTTCCAGCTACCGCGGAATCTTCCCCGGCTTCCGGCCAGGCCGATCATCTACCTTTCGCTTTCCGCCGCTTTCTGGGCGAAATCGAATCGCAGTGTCCAGTACAGGGATCCCCACCATGGAAGCACCCTTGTCCGACAGCGGTTATCGCCAGGAACTCGAGCGTCGGCTCGGACTCGGCCACCTGATCGTCTTCGGCCTGATCTTCATGGTGCCGATCGCGCCCATGGCGGTCTATGGTTTCGTGGCGAAGCAGAGCTACGGCATGGTGCCACTGGTGTACCTGGTCGGCATGACCGCCATGTTCTTCACCGTCATGAGCTATCGGCAACTGAGCCGCGAGTTTCCGATCGCGGGCTCGGTGTATTCCTATGTGCAGCGCGGCCTGCACCCTTACGCCGGTTTTGTCGCCGGGTGGCTGATCGTGGCCGATTACCTGCTGGTGCCGAGCCTGATCTACGCGTTTGCCGCGAGCTGGCTGCACGGATTGCTGCCGGGCGTGCCGCTCTGGGTCTGGATCGCCGCTTTCATCGGCGCGAATTCCGCCATCAATGTCCTCGGAATCGAGTTGCAGGCGCGCGCGAACTTCGTGCTGCTCGCGGTCCAGTTGGTCGCGCTCGCGCTGTTCCTGGTATCGGCGGTGCAATTCGTGTTCATCGCACGCCACGGTACGGGCGGCTGGTCGATCGCGCCGTTCTACCAGCCGGCGCACATCAACGGACATTTCATTGCCACCGCGACGTCGATTGCCGTGCTGAGTTTTCTCGGATTCGACGCGGTCAGCACGCTCGCCGAGGAAGCCCATGACCCGCGCCGCAACATCGGCAACGCCATGGTGCTGGCCTTGCTGCTGCTTGGCGCACTGTTCGCCGCGCAGACCTACGTCGCTGCGCTTGCTCATCCCGACTACGAGACCCTGGATGCCGAACTCGGGTTTTTCCAGATCGGCCAGCAGGTGGGCGGACGTTGGCTGTACGTGCTGCTGCTGCTCGCCAATGTGGCGGGCGCCGTCATCTCGGCTTTGGCGGCGCAAACGGCTATCGCACGCATGCTCTATGCCATGGGCCGCGATCGCGCCCTGCCGGGCGGCCGGTTTTTCGCCTACATCCAGCCGCGATTCAAAACGCCGGTGAACGCCATCGCGCTGGTCGCGATACTGTCATTCGTGCTGGCGGTATGGGTGCCGGTAGAAACCATTCTGAAACTCGTGAACTTCGGCGCCCTCACCGCTTTCATGCTGCTCAACCTTACCGTGTTCGTGTTTTTCTACATCAAACGCAGGAATCTCAAGAGCATATTCCGCTACCTGCTGCTTCCGCTACTCGGTTTGGCCATCGTCGCATTCGTGTGGTCGGGTTTCGACCGCGCGACGTTCGCGTTCGGCGGCGTCTGGCTCGCCATCGGGCTGCTCCTAGGCATCAGCCGCTACAAGAACTTCGTCTCGTTCGAATCCCTGTAGGCAACACAGGCACGCCGGCACGTCCACTGAGAATCTGAAACTCCATCCGGTCGCACCAAGCTGCTACACCGCAATTGCGGCTATTCCACGGTGACCGACTTGGCAAGGTTGCGCGGCTGATCGACGTCGGTGCCGCGCAGCACGGCGACGTGATAGGCGAGCAGCTGCAGCGGCACGGTCAGCACGGCCGGGGCGATGAAGTTGCCGCCGGAATCGAGCTTGACCAGGGCGCCATGCCCTTCGCCCACGCCGAATTGGCGCGCATCGATCTCCGCGGCTTCATCGGCGAAGACGAACAGTTCGCCACCGCGCGCGCGAACCTCGGCCAGATTCGATTTGAGTTTCTCGAGCAGATGATCGTTCGGCACCACCGCGACGACCGGCATCTGCGCATCGACCAGCGCGAGCGGGCCGTGCTTGAGTTCGCCGGCCGGATAGCCTTCGGCGTGGATATAGGAGATTTCCTTGAGCTTGAGCGCACCCTCGAGCGCGACCGGCCAATGCGTGCCGCGACCGAGAAACAACGCGTGCTGCTTGGGCACGAACCGCTGTGCGAGTTCGCGCACCTGGCCCTCGACCTTGAGCACCGCATCGACCACGCGCGGCAGGCTTGCCAGCTCGGCAACGAGTTCGCGCAGGCGCTCCGCCGGCAGGCCGTTGATGCGCGCGAGCTCGAGCATGAGCAGGGCGAGCGCAGCCAGCTGCGTCGTGTTCGCCTTGGTCGAGGCGACGCCGATCTCGGGGCCGGCGCGCGTCATCAACACGAGGTCCGATTCGCGCACGAGGCTGGACTCGGGCACGTTGCAGATGACGAGCGTGGCGAGATAGCCATGCTTCTTCGCCTCGCTCAGCGCGGCCAGCGTGTCGGCAGTTTCGCCCGACTGCGAGATGGTGACGAACAGGCTGTCCTTGGGCGCGACGAATTCACGATAACGGAATTCGCTCGCGATCTCGACGTTGCATGGGATGGCCGCAAGCGACTCGCACCAGTAGCGCGCGACGAGGCCGCCGTGATAGCTCGTGCCGCATGCGACTATCTGCACGTGACGCACACGCCGCAGCAGCGTCTCGGCATCGACACCGAAAATGTTCGGCAGGATGCGATCGTTGGCGATCCGTCCTTCGAGCGTGTCGGCGATCGCCCGCGGCTGCTCGTGGATTTCCTTGAGCATGTAGTGCGCGTACTCGCCGCGCTCGACCGCATCGGCGGACAACGAGGACTCGTGCCGCTTGCGCTGGACGACGCGACCGTCGGCGTCGAACACCGTCACCGCGTCGCGGCGCACGTCGGCGACGTCGCCCTCTTCGAGGAAGATGAACTGGCGCGTCACCGGCAACAGCGCCTGCACGTCGGAGGCGACGAAGTTCTCGCCTTGGCCGAAGCCGATCACGAGCGGGCTGGCGATGCGCGCGACGACGATGCGGTCCGGCTGCAGCGCATCGAACACGACGATCGCGTAGGCACCGGTGAGCTGCCTGACCGCGAGCTTCACCGCTTCGGTGAGATCGTGGCCCTGCTTGACGAACTCATGAATCAGATGGGCGACGACTTCGGTGTCGGTTTCGGAGGCGAAAACGTAACCCTTCGCGCTCAAGGCAGCGCGAATCTCGAGGTAATTTTCGATGATGCCGTTGTGGATCAGCGCGATGCGGCCTTCCGAAACGTGCGGATGCGCGTTGGCCTCGGTGACGCCGCCGTGCGTGGCCCAGCGCGAATGGGCGATGCCGAGCACGCCTTCGCGCGGGCTCGCCTTGACCTTCTCGGCAAGTTGCGTGACCTTGCCGATCGTGCGCCAGAGCGCGAGCTCGCCACCCGGCTGCGCGAGCGCGAGACCGGTGGAATCGTAGCCGCGATATTCGAGCCGGCGCAAACCTTCGACCAGGATGGTCGTGACATCGCGCTGCGCGATCGCGCCGACGATTCCGCACATAAGCCGCTCCTCAATTCGACAGGCTGTCCATTTTACTTGGTTCCGCTTCCGCGATGCGCGATTACTTCGGCGCCTTTTGCGGGCGCTTCCAGCCGCGCACCGTCGTCTGCCGCGCGCGTGCGACGGTCAGTTCGCCGTCCGGCGCATTCGTGCCGATCGTCGAGCCCGCGCCTATCGTCGCATCCTTGCCTATCGTCACCGGCGCAACCAGCGCGCTGTTCGAACCGATGAACGCGCCGTCCTCGATCACGGTGCGGAACTTGTTCACGCCGTCGTAGTTGCAGGTGATCGTGCCGGCACCGACGTTGACCCGCGCACCGATCGTCGCGTCGCCGATGTAGCTCAGGTGATTGGCCTTCGAGCCGGCGCCGATGCTCGCGTTCTTGACTTCGACGAAGTTGCCGACGTGCGCGTCGGCGGCAATCTCGGTACCGGGGCGCAAGCGCGCGAACGGACCGATGATGCAGGCGCCGTGCGTGACGACGCCGTCCAGGTCGCTGTGTGCCTGCACGACGGTGCCGGCGGCGAGCGTGCAATTGCGGATCCGGCAGAACGCGCCGATGCGCACTTCGTCGCCGAGCGCGACTGCGCCCTCGAGGACGACGTCGACGTCGATCTCGACATCGCGGCCGGCGCTCACGCTGCCGCGCAGATCGAAGCGCGCCGGGTCGGCGAGGCGCACGCCCTGCGCGCAGAGGTTGCGCGCCGCGCGTTGCTGATAGCGGCGCTCGAGCTGGGCCAGCTGCCATGCGTCGTTCGCGCCGGCGATCGCGTTCGGGTCGGTCGACAGGATCGCCAGCGCCGAAGCGTCGTCGGCCGCGGCGAGCGCGAACACGTCGGTGAGGTAGAACTCGCCCTGCGCGTTCTTGTTGTCGAGCCGCGCGAGCCAGCCGCGCAGACGCGCCGCAGCAGCGGCGAGCACGCCGGTGTTGATGGTGCGAACCGTGCGTTGCGCCGATGTCGCGTCCTTCTCCTCGACGATGCCCAGCACGCGTTGCGCGGCATCGAGCAGGATACGCCCGTAGCCAGCCGGATCGGGCAGGTCTGCGGCGAGCACGACGAGCGCGGCCTGCGCCTCGACCAAAGGTTGCAGGGTTACCGCGCGGATCAGCGGCACGTCGCCGTAGAGCACGAGCACGCGCGCTGCGTCGGGAATGCCCGCGATCGCGAGTTGCATCGCATGGCCGGTGCCGTTCTGCTCGGCCTGATGCACCCAGGCAAGGTCGGTCTGGCCGGCGAACGCGGCCAACACCTGTTCGCCGCGATGGCCGTAGACGACGTGGATCTTCTCGGGATGCAGCGCGCGCGCGGTGTCGAGCACATGCGCGAGCATCGGTCGGCCGGCAAGCGGCAGCAGCACCTTGGCGCGCGCGGACTTCATGCGTTTGCCCTCGCCCGCGGCGAGGACGACGATATGCAACGGATGGATCGGATTCATCGGTGCAGCCTAGCAGAAGGAACAAGATGAATTTCGGGTGCGGGCGTGGCTACGTGTCGACGCCGAACAGATGGCCTATCGCCGCCGTGGCAACCATCGCCAGGGTGCTCCAGGCCAACACGCGCAGTGCGCCCGGCAACATCGGCGCGCCGCCGGTGCGTGCGGCGATCGCGCCGAGCACGGCAAGCGAAACCAGCGAGGCCAGGGCCACGGTCAGGGCCATGTGCGCGGGCGCGGAAAGCAACACGGCGACCAGCGGCAACGCCGCGCCGACCGAGAACGCCAGCGCCGAAGCCGACGCCGCCTGCAACGGGCGTGCACGCTGCTGCTCGGTCAACCCGAGTTCGTCGCGCAGATGCGTACCGAGCGCGTCGTGCGCGGTCAGCTGGTCGGCTACCTGCTCGGCGAGCGGACGGTCGAGGCCGCGACCAACGTAGATGTTGACCAGTTCTTCGCGCTCGCCGTGCGCGTCGGTGGCCAGCTCGTGCCGTTCCAGATCGCGCTCCGCGTTTTCCGCATCGCTCTGCGAGGAAACCGAGACGTATTCCCCGGTTGCCATCGACAGCGCACCGGCGACGAGCCCGGCGACGCCGGCGACCAGCACGCTGCCGCGCGTGGCATCGGCGCTGGCAACGCCGATGACGAGGCCGGCCGTGGAAAGAATCCCGTCGTTCGCGCCGAGCACCGCCGCGCGCAGCCAGCCGACGCGTTCACCGACGTGGCGTTCGTGGTGCCTGCGCATGGATGGGTTGTCGAAATGCTTCGATCGCATGGGCGCCACATCTTCAAATGGGGAAAAGCGCTTAACGCAGATCAAAGCGGATCCGAGCCGATAAGAGCGGATTCAGTATTTGATGCTTTATCCGCTCTTATCCGTGTTTATCCGCTCTTATCCGTGTTCATCCGCTCTTATCTGCGTCAAAAATCGCTTTTCGACTATAACTCGTGCTGGCCGCCGAGGTCGTCGTGATACTCCTCGTCAGCCTCGAAGCGCAGGTGCTTGACGCTGCGACCGTGGCGGCGCACGAGCTTCAACGCCTCGATGCCGACCTTGATGTGCTTCTCGACATAGTTCGCCGTGATCGACTTGTCGCTGGCCTCGGTCTTCACACCCTCGGGAATCATCGGCTGGTCGGAGACGAGCAGCAGCGCGCCGGTCGGGATGTGGTTGGCGAAGCCGGCGGCGAAGATCGTCGCGGTTTCCATGTCCACGGCCATGCTGCGCGTGCGGCGCAAAAGGTTCTTGAACTCCTCGTCGTGTTCCCAGACACGGCGGTTGGTCGTGTACACGGTGCCGGTCCAATAGTCGTGGCCGAGGTCGCGGATCATCGTCGATACGCCGCGTTGCAGCTGGAACGCGGGCAGCGCCGGCACGATCGGCGGCAAATAGTCGTTCGAGGTGCCTTCGCCACGGATCGCCGCGATCGGCAGGACCAGATCGCCGAGCTGGTTCTTCTTCTTCAGGCCGCCGCATTTGCCGAGGAACAGCGCGGCCTTCGGCGCGATCGCGCTGAGCAGGTCCATCACCGTGGCCGCGTTCGGCGAACCCATGCCGAAGTTGATCAAGGTGATGCCGTCGGCGGTAGCGTTCGGCATCGGCCGATCGCGACCTTGCACCTCGACCCCGTTCCATTGCGCGAACAGGTCGACGTAGTTGCCGAAATTGGTCAGCAGGATGTACTCGCCGAACTGATCGAGCGGCGTGCCGGTGTAGCGCGGCAGCCAGTTTTCCACGATGTCTTTCTTGTCTTTCATTTTTTGTTCCGCTGGAGTTGCCGATGACGGCACATCGGCGGGATGGCAGGTCGTTTGGGCATCGCCGGCAAGTTTATCCGTTACGCGCGCCGTGCGCAGCCGCCGCGCGGCGGCGCAGCTTTGCTTTTTGCCGGCCGCGAAGGATGATGCGTCGTACGTATCCGTCCGAATACCGGGAGTCTGCGATGCTCGTTACCCTGCTTCTGGCCGTGATCGCGCTGAGCGCGTTGCTCTTCCTCGGCCGCGGCTTCCTCGCCTGGGTCGTCGCCGCCGGCATCTGTCTGGTCGGCTGGCGCATCACCGGCATTGCGGCGCCACTGCTGTTCGAAACCACGGCGCTCGCGCTGACCGCGCTTGCCATCGTCTTCGGCATTCCCGCAATCCGCCGCGCACTGGTCACACGCTGGATCATGCCGATCTTCGCCAGGGTGCTGCCGCGGCTCGGCGAAACCGAGCGCATCGCGCTCGACGCGGGCACGGTGTGGTGGGATGCGGAGCTGTTCTCGGGCAAGCCCGACTGGAACAAGCTGCTCGATTTCAAGCCGCAGCCGCTGGATGTCGACGAGCAGGCGTTTCTCGACGGCCCGGTCGAGCAGCTTTGCGCGATGCTCGACGACTGGCAGATCAACCAGCTGCGCGACCTGCCGCCCGAGGTCTGGGAGTTCATCAAGAAGAACGGGTTCTTCGGCATGATCATCCCGAAGGAGTACGGCGGCCACGGTTTTTCGGCGATCGCACACTCGCGCGTGGTGACGCGAATCTCCTCGCGCTCCGTGGCCGCAGCGGTGACGGTCATGGTGCCGAATTCGCTCGGCCCGGGCGAACTGCTGCTGCACTACGGCACCGATGCGCAGAAGAACTACTACCTGCCGCGCCTCGCGCGCGGCGAGGAAATCCCGTGCTTTGGCCTGACCGGCCCCGAAGCCGGCTCCGACGCAGCGGCGACGCAGTCGACCGGCGTGGTCGAGAAGCGCATCGTCGATGGAAAAGAAATTCTCGGCCTGCGCCTGCAATGGAAGAAGCGCTACATCACGCTCGCGCCGGTGGCGACGCTGATCGGTCTCGCCTTCCGCATCAAGGATCCCGACCATCTGCTCGGCAGCGAGGATGACCTCGGCATCACCTGCGCGCTGATCCCCCGCAACCTGCCCGGCATCGAGATCGGTCTGCGCCACGACCCGATGGGCGTGCCGTTCATGAACGGGCCGATCGTCGGCAACGACGTGTTCATCCCGCTCGACAACGTCATCGGCGGCCGCGCCGGCATCGGCCAGGGCTGGCGCATGCTGATGGAATGCCTCGCCGCCGGTCGCTCGATCTCGCTGCCCGCGCTCAGCGTCGGCGCGGCGCAGATGATGACGCGCATCTGCGGCGCCTACGCGACCGTGCGCGAGCAGTTCGACACCCCGATCGGCCGCTTCGAGGGCATCGAGGAGCCGCTTGCGCGCATCGCTGCGAAGACCTACATGATGACCGCGACGCGCACCCTCACCTGCGGCGCGCTCGATGCGGGCGAGAAACCCGCCGTGCTCTCGGCGATCGCCAAGGCGTACCTCACCGAGAGCATGCGCGAGGTCGTCACCGATGCGATGGACATCCGCGCCGGCAGCGCGATCCAGCGCGGGCCGCGCAATTCGCTCGCGCGCGCATGGGACGCGGTGCCGATCGGCATCACCGTCGAAGGCGCGAACATCCTCACGCGCTCGATGATCATCTACGGCCAGGGCGCGATCCGCTGCCATCCGTTCGTGCAGAAGGAAATCGGTGCGGTCGCCGCCAACGATCTTGCCGCGTTCGATACGGCGCTATTCGGCCACATCAATCTCGTGTTCCGCAACGTCGCCCGCGCCAAGCTGTGCGCGCTCAGCGGCAGCCGTCTCGCCGCAGCGCCGAATGTGCAGGACACGCGACGCTACTACCAGCATCTGTCGCGCTTCAGCGCGGCGTTCGAGTTCGCTTCGGACATCGCGATGGGCACGCTCGGCGGCTCGCTCAAGCGCCGCGAGAAAATCTCCGGCCGCCTCGCCGATGCGCTCGCCTATCTCTATCTCGCCTCCGCCGCGCTCAAGCGCTACGCGGACGAGGCGAAGACGACAGCGAATCTCAACCTCGTCTCGTGGTGCGCGGAATATTCGCTGTACAAGGTCCAGGAAGCCTTGCTCGGTGTGATCGAAAACCTTCCCACGCGCGCTGCCGCGTGGATGCTCAAGCTGGCCATCTTCCCGCTCGGCGCGCGCTTCCGCCCGCCCTCGGACAAGCTCGGCGCGCGCGTCGCGCGCGACATCCTCGAGGACCGCGAAGCACGCGCGACGCTGACCGGCGACGTGTTCATCCCGCCACCGAGCGAACCCGGCCTGGGCACGCTCGAAGCCGCACTCGACAAGGCCGTGCGCGCAATCCCGGTCGAGACCAAGCTGCGCGATGCGGTGCGCGCCGGCACGCTCGACCGCGCACCGGGTTACATGCTCGACGAGATGGGTTTGAAGGCCGGCGTCATCAGCCAGGCCGAATACGATCTGCTGCAGGACGCCGAAGCGGCGCGCAACGAGGTGATCGCCGTCGATGCGTTCGATCCGGCGATCTTCAAGACGCTGCACTGATGTCGTCTCGACATTTGAGAATGCTTGCAGGGTAAAATCGTCCAACATGGAAATCACGCAAGTTGCCGATATCGAAACACGACGGCGCAACGCCACGCGGGCTGTGGAAGAAGATCATCGCGCGGCATTCGGGCAATTCTTCACGCCGCAATCGGTGGCGCGATTCATGGCTTCGCTGTTCGATTTCGGCGATGAGCCGATCGAACTCCTCGACCCCGGTGCGGGCATCGGTTCGTTGACTGCGGCGTTCGCGCATTGCGCAGGCCGACGACGCCTCCATGCGTCCTGTTTCGAGATCGACCCTCATTACCATGCGGGCTTGCAGGAGACGCTGCGGGCGCTGCGCAATGTCGATGCGCAGATACTCTCGCTCGACTTCATCGAATCCAGCGTGCGGTGGACACAAGCATCGGAACAGCCGCGTTACACGCATGCCATCGCCAATCCACCGTATCGGAAAATCTCGGCCGACTCGCGCGAGCGCAGGCTGGTATCGAAGTTGGGCTTGGCGACGTCGAATCTCTATTCTGCTTTCCTGGCGTGCGCCATCGCGCAATGCGTGCGTGGTGCGCAAATCGTGGCGATCGTGCCGCGTTCGTTCATGAACGGACCCTATTTCAAATCATTTCGTTACTGGTTGCTCGATCGCGTGGCCTTGATCCACATACACTTGTTCGAGCGTCGCGACTCGGCATTTGCCGACGACAAGGTGCTGCAGGAAAACGTGATCCTAAAAATGGTCGCGGGCGGAATGCAAGGCGACGTGACAGTCTCGTCCTCGACCGACGACCGCTTTGCCGATTTGCGCGAACGTCGCGTGTCTTTCGATGAAATCGTCACACCCGGCGACGATGAGCTTTTCATCCACGTGCCCGCGGCACACACGCAGCGCATGGCGGTACTCAACGGCATTCCGCTGCGCGAGCTCGGCATCGACGTCTGCACCGGTCCGGTAGTCGATTTCCGTTTGCGCGAACATTTGCGGCAGCAACCACAGGAAGGCAGCGTGCCGCTGCTCTATGCAACCCATTTCAATGGCGGCTTCGCGTGGCCGCGCGAAGGGCGCAAGCCCAACGCGATCGATGCGAATTCGCAAACGCAATCGTGGCTGATGCCGAACGGTTGCTACGTCGTGACACGCCGATTCACATCGAAAGAAGAAAAGCGCCGCATCGTCGCGCACATGCTGCCTGCCGATGCATTGTCCGCCAACCGCATTGGCTTCGAGAATCACTTGAACGTATTTCATCGCGACAAGCGCGGCTTGCCGGAGCGACTCGCAATAGGTCTGTGCGCCTACCTGAATTCGCAGGAAGTGGACGATTACTTCCGCACGTTTTCGGGTCATACGCAGGTCAACGCCACCGATCTGCGCCGGCTGAAGTACCCATCGATCGCGCAATTGGAAGCATTGGCAAATGGCCAAGAAAATTAAAGAAGCGCTGCGGATATTGACGGCACTGGGGCTGCCGCGCGCTCAATTGAACGCGCGTTCGGCGATCTGCCTGCTTGCATTGTGCAACCTGAAACCGCGAACCGCCTGGGAGAATGCCAGCGCACCGCTTGTCGGCATCACGCCGATCATGGAGTTTGCAGCCGTGCACTACATGGACAAGCCCTACGCACCGAACACGCGCGAAACGATTCGGCGCCAGACCATGCACCAATTCTGCGATGCCGGAATAGCGCTCTACAATCCAGACGATCCGGGCCGCGCCGTGAATTCACCCAAAGCCGTGTACCAGATCAGTCCGGAAGCCTTGAGTCTCGTGCGCAGCTTCAATGGCCGGCAATGGCAGCGTAGTCTGACCGACTTTCTCGACCGCAACGCAAGCCTTGCCAGCAAATATGCAAAGCCACGCAAACTGGCAGGCATTCCGGTGAGGATTGGCGACTCGCAAACGATACGACTCTCGCCAGGCGCGCACTCCGAACTGATCCGGGGCATCGTGGAGCAATTCGCACCGCGCTTCGCGCCCGGATCGACGTTGATCTATGCCGGTGACACCGGCGACAAAAGAGGATTTCTGGATAGCACGGCGCTTGCAGCACTGAACGTGAAGCTCGACAGCCACGGCAAGATGCCGGATGTCGTGATTCACGATACTGCACGCGATTGGCTACTGCTCTGTGAAGCAGTTACAAGCCACGGCCCTGTCGATGCCAAGCGCCACGAAGAACTCAAACGCCTGTTTTCAGCGGCACGTCCCGGGCTGGTTTTCGTTACAGCCTTTCCCACGCGCAAAAATATGGCGAAATATCTCGGCGATATAGCCTGGGAAACGGACGTCTGGAGTGCCGACGCACCCGACCATCTCATCCACTTCAACGGTGAACGGTTCCTCGGGCCGTATGCGTAATTCACGATGACAGTCACGAAAGCATCCTGGTATTTCGATTTCGTCTCGCCGTTTTCCTACCTGCAACTGGCGAAAGTGCTGCAATGGCGCGACCGGCTCGACATCACGCCGAAGCCGATCGCGCTCGGCGCGGTGCTGAAACATTGCGGCCAGCTCGGCCCCGCGGAAATTCCGGGCAAGCGCGAGTTCATGTATCGCTTCGTGCTATGGCAGGCGGAACACACCGGCGCGGTGCTGCGCTTTCCGCCGCAGCATCCGTTCAACCCGCTCGCCGCGCTGCGGCTGTGCATCGCCGCAGGCACGACGTGGGCGGCCATCGAGGCGATTTTCCATCACCTCTGGCGCGACGGAAGACCGGGCGCGACGGCCGCGGAACTCGCCGAAGTCGGCCATGCGCTCGGCATCGGTGACGTCGAATCCGCGATCAACGATGCGCAAGTGAAGAACACGCTGCGCGCGAACACCGACGGCGCGATTGCCGCGGGCGTGTTCGGCGTGCCCGCGCTCAAGGTCGGCAACGAAATGTTCTGGGGCAACGACGCCACGCCGATGATCGAGGACTGGCTTGCGCATCCGCGGCGTTTCGACACGGACGAATACCGGCGCATCGCCACGCTGCCGCTCGGCATCGAGCGGCGGCGCTGAGTATGCTTCTTGTCGTCGTGCAATTTTCTGCGATGATGCCTCGTTGCTTGCCAATGCCAAGATGTTGATCATCCGGAGACGCCAATGAACGGCTCGGTAAAACGCAATGCGGGGGGCTGGTTCGCATCGCTGTATGCGATCGTCCTTGTCCTCATCGGTCTTGTCTTGTTCGCAGGCGGCGTGATGCTCGCCAAGCTGGGCGGCTCCTGGTATTACCTGATTGCGGGTGCGCTGCTCGTCGTTTCGGGCGTGTTGACATATCGACGTCGTTTCGCCGGAATTTGGTTGTTCGCTCTCGGCTTCGTCGGCACGCTGATCTGGGCGTACTGGGAAGTCGGTGCGCAGTTCTGGCCGCTGGTGCCGCGACTCGCACCGTGGATAGCGCTGGCGCTGGTCGCCGCGTTGATCGCGCCGACATTCCGCCCGTCGGCTCGCGCCACGAGCTGGCTGATGGCGATTGTACTGGCCATCGCCGGCGCCGTGGGTTTCGCGCAGATGTTTTCCGAGCACGGTGTGATCGAAGGCACGCGGCAACTGGCGGCCGTGCCCGTTGCCGACGCGCAGGCGCAACGCAACGAGCGCTGGCAGTACTACGGTCGCACGCTTGACGGCCACCGCTTCGCGCCATTCGATCAGATCAACAAGGGCAACGTCGACAAACTGCAGGTCGCCTGGACCTTCCGTACCGGCGATGTCGCCGGCAAGGGTGCCGAAGACCAAACCACGCCGACGCAGATCGGCGACAACGTCTACGTCTGCACGCCTTACGGCAAGGTGTTTTCGCTCGACGCCGACAGCGGCAAGGAGCGCTGGCGCTTCGATTCCAGGGAGCCGGACAGCAAGCTGTGGAACCGTTGTCGCGGCGTGGCGTACTACGACGCCAGGGAGTTCGCGCAAGCGCACCCCGAGAACGCGACGGCGCAAGCCGCGGCGAGCGCGCCCACCTGCGCACAGCGCCTGTTCCTCGGTACCACCGATGCGCGCCTGATCGCGCTCGACAGCGCGACCGGCCAGCCATGCTCGGGCTTCGGCAACAACGGCAGCGTGGATTTGAAAGTCGGCATGGGGCTGGTGCAGCCGTTCTATTACATGACGACATCGGAGAACACCGTCATCGGCAATCGCGTTCTTGTCGGCGGCTGGGTGCAGGACGGTGCTTCCGTCGACGAGCCTTCCGGCGTGATCCGGGCGTTCAGCGCGGATACGGGCGAATTGCTGTGGGCGTGGGACCCGGACAATCCGAACATCACTTTGCTGCCGCCGCCCGGCGAGACGTATTCGCGCACCACGCCGAACATGTGGTCGACGCCGGCCTACGACGCGAAACTCGATTGGGCGTTCCTGCCGATGGGCGGCCAGACGCCGGACTTTTTCGGCGGCTTCCGTCGGCCGGGAAGCGACGAATTCGGTTCCAGCGTGGTCGCCATCGACATGAATACCGGCAAGGTGCAATGGCATTTCCAGACGACGCACCATGATCTGTGGGACTACGACGTGCCCTCGCAGCCGGCGCTCGTGGACATGCCCGATGCAAGCGGCAGGATGGTTCCGGCAGTCGTGCAGTTGACCAAGCGCGGGCAGATTTTCGCGCTCGATCGCGCAACCGGACAACCGATCGCAGAGGTCGTGGAAAAACCCGCACCGACGAACGTCGTCAAGGGCGATCGGGTTTCACCAACGCAGCCCTTCTCGGTCGGCATGCCGCAAATCGGCAACGAGCCGCTCAGCGAAAAATCCATGTGGGGCGCCACGTTCTTCGATCAACTGTATTGCCGCATACAGTTCAGGCGCATGCGCTACGACGGCGAGTTCACCCTGGCCAGCGAGCAGCAGGTCAACCTGCAGTTCCCCGGCAACTATGGAGGATTCAATTGGGGTAGCGCGGCCGTCGATCAGCAGAACGACATTCTCTATGCCGGCAGCATGCGCATGCCATTGTGGGGCCAGTACATTCCGCGCGCCGTAGCGGACGACCCCAACGCGCCGGGCGGGCACGACGGCCTGCACGTGATGGCGGGCACGCCATTCGGCTATCGCAAGGGCATGTTCATGTCGCCGCTCGGCGTGCCATGCCATGCTCCGCCCTACGGCCAGCTCACCGCAGTGGATTTGAAGAACCGGAAAATCCTCTGGCAGAAGCCGATGGGAACGGTTGCCGACACCGTGCTGCCGTTCGGCTTCAAGGCGAAGCTGCCGTTCGCCATCGGCATGCCGGTCATGGGTGGCCCGATGGCTACCGCGTCAGGTCTGGTGTTCTTCGCGGGAACTTACGACTACTACCTGCGCGCGATCGACGGCGCGACCGGCAAGGAGTTGTGGAAAGGCCGCCTGCCGGTCGGCGCGCAGGCCACTCCGATGACGTATGTCTCACCACAATCGGGGCGCCAGTTCGTCGTGATCGCCGCAGGCGGGGCACGCCAATCACCCGACCGCGGCGACTACATCGTGGCGTTCGCACTGCCGCAAGGAGCGGCGCCTTGATCGAAAGACGCGGAATTGTCGCTCCCGCCCAACCGCCGCTGCTCGAACTCGACGACGCGCGCCTGATGCGCGGCGAGAACGAAATCCTGCACGGCCTCACGCTGCGCATCGAACCCGGCCAGCACACCGCGATCGTCGGGCCGAACGGCGCGGGCAAGTCGACGCTCGTGCGCATGATCCATCGCGACGACTACCCGCTCGCGCGCGACGACGGCAAAGCCGCAATGCGCATCCTCGGCCGCGCACGCTGGGACGTGTTCGAACTGCGCAAGCACCTCGGTATCGTTTCGGGTGATCTGCAGCAACGTCTGATCGGCGAGGACCTCGTCGATGGACTCGACGCGGTGATTTCGGGTTTCTTCGCCAGCCACGTGCTGTCGTTCAATCATCGGGTGACGGACACCATGCGCGCGGTCGCGCACGGCGCACTCGAACGGCTCGGCGCCGCGCATCTGGCACACCGGCGTTTTGCCACGCTGTCGACCGGCGAGGCGCGCCGCGTGCTGATCGCGCGCGCGCTTGTGCATGATCCCGGCGCGTTGCTGCTCGACGAGCCCACGACGGGCCTCGACTTCGTCGCCCAGCGCACCCTGCTCGAAAGCCTGCGCGGGCTCGCCCGCGGCGGCACGACGGTGGTGCTCGTCACCCATCATCTGGAAGAGATTCTCCCGGAAATCGACCACGTGATCCTGCTGCGCGACGGCCGCGTGTTCGCACAAGGTCCCAAGGACGATGTATTGCGCTCGGCGACGCTGAGCGCGCAATACGGCGCTCCCATCCGCGTCCGCCGCGACGGCGGCTACTATCACGCCGAGCTCGATGGCGATTGCGCCGCGCCATAAGTTCGAGCGGCGCCACATCACCAGAAAGCATTATTGACACCGGAATGCGACTTTCGTGATGCTCGCACAGGGCATGCCGGCCGCTCGGCGCGGCCGCCGTCGGGAGCGAAGAACCTGCCCTCGCGCCACCGGCGCGCAGATTGTCGAGCGTAGCAGCTTTGAGGACAGTTTCTGACATGAAAGGCTTCACTCGCCATCTGTATTTCTGGGTACTGGTCGGCATCTTCCTCGGCGGCCTGCTCGGCTGGCTGTTCGGCGATGCGAATCCGGTCATCGCCGGCGTCGCATTCAAGGCGTCCTCGCTGAAGTGGCTCGGCGACCTGTTCATCGGGCTGGTCAAGATGCTGATCTCGCCGGTGATCTTCCTCACCGTCGTGCTCGGCATTGCCGGCATGAACGACATGAAGAAAGTCGGCCGCGTCGGCGGCAAGGCGCTGCTGTATTTCGAGGTCGTCTCGACCATCGCGCTCGCGGTGGGTCTGTTCGTGATGAAGGTGGTCAAGCCCGGACAAGGCCTGCACATCGACCCGGCCACACTCGATGCGAAGGCGATCGCGAACTACGCCAGGGCGGCGAGCGAGCAATCCACGGCCGAGTTCATCCTGCACATCGTGCCGAAAACCTTCCTCGACGCATTCACGGCGAACGGCGACCTGCTTCAGGTGCTGCTGATCGCGATCCTGTTCGGCTTCGTCCTCTCGCGCCTCGGCGAAACCGGTCAGACCGTGTACCGTTTCTTCGAGGTCTGCTCGAAGGTGCTGTTCGGCATGATCAACCTCGTCATGAAGGTCGCGCCACTCGGCGCGTTCGGCGCGATGGCCTTCACGATCGGCAAGTACGGCATCGGCACGATCGTCAACATGGCCCAGCTTGTCGGCCTGTTTTACGTCACCGCAGCGCTGTTCGTCGTCGTCGTGCTCGGCCTGGTCGCGCATTTCACCGGCTTCTCGATCCTGCGCTTCCTCAACTACATCAAGTCCGAGCTGCTGATCGTGCTCGGCACGAGTTCGTCGGAAAGCGCGCTGGTGCCGCTGATGGAAAAGCTCGAGCGCCTCGGCTGCTCGAAATCGGTGGTCGGCCTCGTCGTACCGTCGGGTTATTCGTTCAATCTCGACGGCACCAACATCTACATGACGATGGCTTCGCTGTTCATCGCGCAGGCGCTCGACATCGACCTGAGCTGGAGCCAGGAACTGGCCCTGCTCGGCGTGGCGATGCTGACCAGCAAGGGTGCGTCGGGCGTCACCGGTGCGGGCTTCATCACGCTCGCGGCGACGCTGGCCGTGGTGCCGAGCATTCCGGTCGCGGGCATGGCGCTGATCCTCGGCATCGACCGCTTCATGAGCGAGTGTCGCGCGCTGACCAACTTCATCGGCAACGGCGTGGCGACGATCGTCGTGTCGAAGTGGGAAGGCGAACTCGATGCTGCGACGCTGCAGCGCGAGCTGGCTGATCCCAGCTTCGTCGAGAAAGCGGAAGTGGCGTAACGCCGCGACTCGTCATTCCCGCGTTTTCTGGCGGGAATGACAGCAAAGGGATCCGTGTTCAGCTCAAGTGCGCCTCGATCAACGCGCGCGCCGCCTTCGCGATCGAAGTGACCGGGCCGGAATTGTTCGGGAAGGTCAGGCGCGTGTAGTAGCCGCCTTCGAGCAGCAGCATCAGCGCATCACCGAGCGAATCGGGCTCGCGCGCGCCCATCTCGCGCGCATACCTGCGCAGGCGACGGCGGATCTCGGCCTTGTAGTCGTGCACGATCGCGTTGAGCCTGTCGTTGTCCTCGGGGATTTCGACCGCGGCATTGCCGAGCGCACAGCCGCGGCTCGAGCGACAGCAGTCGGATTTCGACCTGGCTTTGGCCAGATCGACCACGGCCTGCATCAGCACCTCGACCTGGCGGCGCGCATTGCCCGCGTGCGGCGCGACGGCCTCGTCCCACCATTGCCAGTAGCCGCGCTCCTGGTCCCTGAGGTATTCGGCGACCAGATCGTCCTTTGACGGGAATGCGCGATAGAAACTCATCTTGTTGGTGCCGGCGTCCTCGACGATCGCGTCGACGCAGACGCCGCGGATGCCGTGGCGATAGAACAGGTCGGCGGCGGAATCGCGGATGCGGTCGCGCACGCGCGGCTTTTCGCCGCGCGCCGGCACCTCGCTCGCCACCGAAACCGCGGCAGCGGTTGATTTCGCGGACATGGCACAAACTCCTGTTGAGGGGTTAGTGACCGGTAAGTAATATATTCAAACGTTACTAACCAGTAACACACGTTGTGGCAGCTTCGTGCAGGCCGGTACTCAAGTCAAGGCGCCGCGCAGCAGGGATCACGGCCGGTTCAGCCCGCAAGAATAAAAGGAGACTGCCATGCAGTACCCGAAATTCGTCAAGACCGGCATCGTTCTGACCGTGCTCACCGCGGCGGCGCTGGCAGGCTGTTCGCAGTCCTAGGCCATGGCGCCCGCGCCCACGGTCAGCGTCGCCGAGGTCGTGGCCAGGCCGCTGCGCGACTGCGAGGAGTTCACCGGCCGGCACGAACCGGTCACCACGGTGCAGATCCAGCCGCGCGTCGGCGGCTTCATCGAGTCGGCGCAATTCGCCGAAGGTGCGCAGGTAAAGAAAGGTCAGGTACTGTTCCGCATTGATCCGCGCCCGGCGCGCATGCTGATCGGGTTTGGCTGCGGGAAATCGGACCGTCCGCGACAGCGGCGACACGCGACGCGTGTGGCGGACGGGCCACTTCCCCGCCGACCCGGCGGCAAGGCGAAACCGCTCGCGCATCGCCCGCGCAGACGGGGCATTTGCGCCTTGCACCCAACGCCACGGCCCCTGCGCGCGCGCAATGGAATTTGTACGCCAAATTAGCGCCGCGCTAACGCCGGGCATGGTCGAATGGCGACACTCGAATCGACCGTGGATTCCCTCATGTCCCATCCTCAAATCGCAATCGCGGCCAGTTGGAGCCGCGCGCTGCGCGAAGTCACCGACGGCCTCGGCGGCGAGATCGCGCCGAAAGACGTCAGCGAACTGCGCGGCGCACTGACCTCGCTGGTCTGGGCCGAAGGTTGCCCTCGTGCCGCCTCATTCTTTTCCGACGCGCACGCGCCGCGCTACCGCCGCCAACTCATCGCCGCAGCGCCCGATCGTTCGTACACGATGCTGCTGATCGCCTGGCCCGCAGGCTACGTCACGCCGCTGCACGACCATGCCGGACTGTGGGGCATCGAACTCGTGCTCGACGGCGCCCTGCAGGTCGAGGAATACTTCAGTGACGGTGACGCGGAGCAACCCACGCTGCAACCGCATCGCACGCTGATGCTCGGTTCCGGCGACGCAGCCGTATTCATCGATCCGGCCTACGTGCACCGCTGCCGCAATCTTTCCGCACACCAGCCCGCGCTGTCGCTGCACGTCTACGGCGGCGACCTCCACCGCTATCAGAGCTTCGTCGAGGTCAGCGGCAGTCTCTACCATGTCGCGCGGCAACAGGCCATGCTCGACGCGGTATCGATCTGACCAGCAAACAAAGTCCACTGGTCATCCCGGCATGCATTGCCGGAATGACCGATGCTATAGCGGCAACGTGAAACTGACCGGCACGCGCGCCCGGCCGGCACAGGCAACGCCGCCGCGCATGCCGGGCTTGAACTTCCATTTCATCACCGCCTCGCGCGCGGCGCGGTCGAGATCGCGCGAGCCGCTGGACTTGTCGACCTCGATTTCCTTGACCTCGCCGTCCTCGCCGACGAGTACGCGCAGAATCACCGTGCCTTCGATGCGGTTGCGCAGCGCGATGGGCGGATACGGGATCCGCGTCTGCGTACCGTAGGTCAAAGCGGTCGGCGCGGCGTCTGCCGCGTCGCTGCCGGAGGACACGGTCGGCGCTGGCCCATCCGCAGGCGCGACGATCGAAACGACCGATGTCGCCGGCTGCATCGGCACGGGTTGGGCAATCGGCGCGGTGATCGTGATCCGTGGTACCGGCGGCGGGGTTTTCTTGACCTTCACCGGCGGCTGCGGCAACGCGAGTTCGGGCTTGATCTGCTCGGGCGGCCTCAGCCAGATCGGCGGCTCGCTGCGGGTAGCATTGCTGATGCGCTGCAGCTGCATCGCCACGGGGGGAATCAGCAGCGACAGCGCCAGCGCGAGATGCAGTGAGAAACTTCCCGACCATGCCGAAATGCGCCGCCAACTCAGGGCCGGCAACTGATCGCCGTGCGGAAATGCAGGTGCGGAAACCAAGGCAAGCACCGTCATGACGGACTCCTTGAGCGTTGGCGCGGCATTCCGGCAACCGCGCGTCGGATCGACCATCGGCGCGAGCTACGCTAGCAAGCGCGGCGACAACGGCGCATCACGATTTTCGTGAATCGATCAGGCCGCCCGGGTAGCCGGCAACGAAGCGCGATCGATGCACCGGAAGCGCAGCACGGACGCGCCGAGTCCGAAAACCGCGCCGAAAGCGTGCGCCTGCCAGACGACGCGCACCGCGCCAGAAAGACCGGACGCATTCGCGACGAAGCCGGTTGCTTCGCACAGTGTCTTCAACGCGAAGATGCCGGCCAATGCAATCAGCGGCGCACGCGTCGCGGCGGACTCCTGCCACAGCAACAGACCCAGAGCCGCGCCGAATGCGGCACATAAGCCGGACGCACCGCGATAGGTGGCAAGCCCCGGCGCGCCGAAGTTCAGCGAAAGCGACAGCAACGGCGGCAGACACAGCAGCATCGCGGCGAGCAGGCGCCGCCCGCTGCGCATCTCGATGGCTGCGGCGAGTGCAAACGCGGCGATCAAATCCACGCCGGCATGGCGCGCGGAAAAGTGCACGACGTGGCCGCTCCACGCGCGCCACCACTCGCCCGCGGCGAGCGCATCGTGGTCGTATTCCATCGCCAGGCGCAGCGGCTCCGGCACCAGCGCAAGCGCGATGCCGATCGCCGGCAGCGCAAGCGCGAGCAGCGGCAACCTACGCATGTCGCCGCTGCGTGAATGCAAGCGCAGCCAGAACACAGGCACCGAGCAGCCCGATCCAGCCCGCGTCACCGCCGCCGCTGTAGCCGGCCCTGTTCTCGATCTTCACCTGCGCATCGTGCTTCGAGCGTTCGCGGAAATCGTCCATCGCCGTCTTCAACTGCGGAATCAGATCCTCGACGGCCTTCGTGTAGCTCTCGTCCTGCGCGTGGCGCGCGCGTTCGCTGAAACTCGCGAGCGTGCCGCTGCCTTTCACGCGGCTCGAACCCGGCGCGCGGAACAGCAGCTTGCGACTCGCGACGTCGAACACCGACGCATCGACGAGCGTCTGCACGTCGTACTTGTCGCCGCGGATCACGTAGGCGCCGACGATGGTCCAGTACAGCATCGCCGCCGCGCGCGTGTCGTTGAACTGCACCTGGTCGTACGACAGCAGCGCGATGATCTCGATGTTGAACAGACGCGCGACCTGATCGAGGTTGTCGAAGCCGCCGCGCGCGTGCAGGTAGTTCGACGGAATCACCTCGATATTGCCGATGTACGGATAATGCGCGAACACTGCCTTGACGCGCTCGAGCAGCAAGCGCCGGGCCTGCTCGGACGCGCCTGCATCCCACTGCCCGCCCGGCACGAAGGCGATGCCGACGCGCACCGGCGGTCGCAGTGTCGTCGTGCCCGGCTGCAGTTGCGGCGCTTCGCTCGCGTTCGGATAGAGATAGTCGACGACGCTCGCGGCGCGATGTTCCTGCTGCGGGCGGAACAACGTCGCGCAGCCGGCAAACGCAAGCATTGCCGCTGCCACGGCGAACTTCCACAGCAACGAACTATTCGACCTTGCGCGCATTGCGCATCTCCTCGTTGTCGGATGATGGGGAATCCAGCAGACCTTGCGCCGCAAGCCACGCCGGAAGGCGCCCGGCGAACAGGCCGCGATCGATCTCGTGGCCGCGATCCAATGCGACGAACTCGCCGCGTTTCGATGCCGCGCCGAGACGCTGCCCCATCGCGAACGGGATGATCCTGTCCCCGCGGCCGTGCTCGACGTAAACCGGTTCGGAAAATTCCCGCACGCGCGCCAGCGTGTCGAAGGGATAGCGCAGCAGGAAACCCGGCAGCAGGTAACGGTGCGCGATGTCCTTCAGCGAGGTGTAGGTCGACAGCAGCACCAGCGCGCACAGCGGACGGCGCCGCGTCAACTCGCCGGCGACGCCGCCGCCGATCGAATAGCCCATCGCGACGATGCGTTGAACGTCGACACCGGGCTCGCGCGCCAGCCAGTCGTAGGCGAGTTCGGCGCTTTCGCGAAGTTGCGCATAGTTCGGCTCGCCGTCGGCGCCGCCGTAGCCCGGATATTCGAGCTGGAGCACCGACACGCCGGCACGGACGAGCGGCGGCATCGCCGCGAACGAATTTTCCACGCGCTCGAAATTGCCGTGCAGGTAGAGAATCGCGGTGTGGGTTTGCACGCCTGCCGGCGCCGGCCAGTACACCGCGCGCACCTTGCCGAACGATGCGGGCAATTCGACCAGATGCGCGCCCGACGGAAGCCCAACGCCGAGTGCGTGACGTTCGCCTGACGCCGCAGGAAACAGGATCGATTGCTGCTTGGCGTACATCACGCCGCCGTACAGCGGATACAGAAGCACCAGTGGCAGGATGCAGACGCGCAGTTTCATGGGATGTGCGCTCGACGATGGCGAACAAAGTCGATGCAAGACCCGTCCCGCTGCAAATCGCGACGCGTACCGCGCACGATGCGGTTCGTCGGGTATCATCTCTTGATACTTTTCCGGTCCCGGCCATGAGCACGAGCGCAACCCTGCTGCAATCGATCCGCGCAACGCTGCGCGAACGCGGCATGACCTATCGTCAGCTCGCCGCCAAGATCGGCATCAGCGAGCCGACGGTGAAGCGCGACCTGTCACGCGGCGACTTCTCGCTGAGTCGGCTCGATGCGATCTGTGCCGCGCTCGACGTGTCGCTTACCGACCTGCTGCAGGCGCCGCCGGCGAAGAGCCTGCTCACCCAGCTCAGCGAAGCACAGGAGCGCGCGCTGGTGCGCAACCCGCAGTTGCTGCTCGTCGCCTACCTGCTGGCCAACGACTGGAAGTGGGGTGAGATCACCGCGACCTTCGACTTCGACGACAACACGCTGACTTCGGCGTTGCTCAAGCTCGATGCGCTGCGCATCGTCAACTTCCGCCCGCCGCGGCGCGTCGGCAAGCTCACCGCGCGCAACTTCGCCTGGCGCAAGGACGGCCCGGTGCACGAGTTTTTCCTCGCCCGCGTCGCGCCCGAATTCCTGCGCGCGCGCTTCGACGGCCCGCTCGACGAACTGCGCCTGATCGGCGGCATGCTGTCGACGGCCTCACGCGCGCACATCAAAGCCGCGATCGAACGCGTGGCGCAGGAATTCGAGGACCTCGCCCACCGCGACGCGCGCCTGCCGCTCGACGCCAAGGACGGCTGCACCGCGCTGTTCGCGTTCCGCCAGTGGGAGTTTTCCGAGTTCACGCGACTGCGGCGGCGATGACGAAGGATATTTCTCGTCACAGATGAAAGCGCCGTGCGCAAGCGTCCGCGCCGGCTCACGCTGCGCGAGTGTGCGAGGCTGATGGGATTCCCGCCTTCGTTCAAGATTCCGGTGAGTGATACGCAGGCGTACAAGCCATTTTCGCAAAGGGGCGTCTACAAGCACGAGAGCGAAGATCTCTTTTGCTTCGAACATATCCAAGACAAGCCAATCAACTTCGTTTGGACGATTGTCGAATCCGGAATTGGAGACGACGGTACTTGGTATGCGTCTCCGGGGATTCACTACGTGAACAGACTCGGCTACGTCATGACGAAAAAGGCTTGGATAGACGACACGCTTGACGCAATCTACTTCGCCGGCGAGTTCGATCCCGTGTGAATTGATGATCCTGCAATCGCGTTACGTCACGCCGTTCTTGCGCAATGACAACAACATCAGCACGCCCGCAAGCACGACATACGCCACCGTGAACTGCCAGACCAGTACGCGCGCGGCGGGCGCAAGCGTCCACGGCAGGTAGATCGTGCCGAGCGGATCGACCGAGTGGATGATGCCGAACAAGGTCAGCGCGGCACCGGCGAGCAGGGTCGCGGCGGCGCGGCGCAGGCGGCCGTCGATCAAGGCGACGACGAAACTCGCCCACACCATCGAAGTGATGATGAAGCCGTTGCCGAGGATGAAGATCACCGCCATCTCGGGCAGGCCATGGTCGGCGTTCGCGTACGCCTTGGCGAACTGGTCCGGCGCGACGATCGAGGGATCGCCGAGCTTGATCGCGACCATGCGCGCGACAGCCGGGAAGAACGCCATGACGACGGCGGCGAAGTATTTCTGCTCGGTCGCCTCGAACGCCTGCATGGTGATGTGGATCGCGATGAAGATCAGGATCGGCGCGAGCACGGCCAGCGGAATCAGCTCGACCAGATTGGAGAGATAGCCGAATACGCCGCCGAGGCCGACGAACAGGCCGGTGAGGAAGGTGTAGCCGGTGCGCCCGCCCATCGCGCGGTAGGCGGGCTGGCCGATGTAGGGCGTGGTCTGCGCGACGCCGCCGCAGACGCCGGCGACGAGCGTGGCGATCGCCTCGGTCAGCAGGATGTCGCGCACCGGATAATCGTCGCCCGCGGCGCGCGCGCTCTCGGTGACGTTGATGCCGCCGACGACCATGAGCAGGCCGAACGGCAGGATCAGTGCGAGATAGGGCAGCGTGTACTTCAATCCTTCGATGAAACCGAGATTCGGCCACGGCAGGTTGAAGCGCAGCGTCGGCGCGCTCGGCGCGTGGAAGCCCGGACCGAGCAGATCGAAGGGGCCGAGCGCGTAGTAGAGCACGACGCCGACAAGGATCGAGAACAGCACGCCAGGAATGCGCCCCGGCAACGGTGCGTGCGCGACGAGCGCGTAGAGAATGATGCCGAGGCAGGCGAAGCCGACGATCGGCACGCGCAGCACATCGACGAGCGGAAAGAAACCCATCAGCACGAGCGCGATGCCGGCGATGGATCCCAACAAACCCGCGCGCGGCACGTTACGCATGACCCAGCCGCCGAAAAACGAGAGCACGGTTTTGAGCACGCCCATGACCACGAGCGAGGCCATGCCGAGTTTCCACGTCGCATCGGCCGCGGTCATCTCGTCCATGCCCTGCTGCTTGAACGCGAGGAAGGCCGGGCCGAGCACGAGCAGGCCCATGCCGATCGTCGTCGGCGCATCGATGCCGAGCGGCATCGCGCAGGCGTCCGCGCGGCCGCTGCGCAAGGCCATGCGCGCGTAGGCGAAGTTGCCGAGCAGTGCACCGAGCGCAGTGCCCGGAAACATCTTGCCGAAGATGACTTCGGCCGGAAAGTGGAAGATGCCGATCAGCGCGCCGGAAAGGAACGCGAGCACCGAGAGGTTGTCGACGACGAGACCGATGAAGCCGTTGACGTCGCCGGAGGTGATGCGCAGTTTCGTCGAGTTCACGTGAATCTGTTCTCAAAGCGTAGCGAGCGAAGGCAGTTCGCGTGCGCACGGAGCGCAGGAACCGAAGTGTACAGTCGGGTACATGAGGATGATTCGCCGCATCGGCGGCTCTCCCTTGGGGCCATTCGCTCCGCGAATGTTCGCTGCGGCATCCTGCCTTCGCAGTCCGAGCAGCGTACGCATGCGAAATATCGAGCGCAGTAGCTTTGGGGGCAGGCTCTCAGAACGACACGTCGGCCGGCTGGGTGACGCGCAGCACGGACAGGTCGCCCGTTTCCTTCTTCCATGCGGCGCGGATCGCGTCGATGTCGGCGCGCTGCTTCGGTGTATCCGCGTGCAGCAGCATGATCACTTTTGAATGCAGGCGCTCGATATGAGCCTGGCCTTGCGTGCGCCACTGACCATAGACGTCGAACACGCTCAAGCCGTCGGGAAAGCGCGGCGTCACCTCGCGGTCGAGGAAATCATGCCAGCGCTTCGCGTTCGCGGCGGCATCAGCTTCCTCGCCAGCATCGGAAACGACGCCGACGCCGAAGTACAGTTCGGTGCGCACCCAGTTTGTCGTCGTGGCCGGATGCGCGGCATCACCGGCCAGCGTGCTCGACACAGGCTTGGTCGCGGGTGGCGTTGCCACGCAGCCGGAAAGCAGGAGAACCGACAATATAAGCGCGGCGGAAAATTTCATATGGGCATCTGTTTCGCAGCGAGGCCAAGTTGCCTAGTATTGGGTGTTTCCGCGCCGCCGCGCAACCGCACCCCTTCGCTTTGTGGAAATGACGATGAAAGCAAAAATCCCTTCCCTGCCGCGCCACCGCCTGTCCGCGGCGATCGCCGTCCTGCTCGTCTGCGCTCCCGTCGCGCACGCGCAGCAGGCCGCCGACACCCGGACGGCAAACCTCGACACGATCGTCGTCACCGGCACGCGCGCGCCCAACCGCACAGTGCTCGACTCGACTTCGCCGATCGATGTCGTCACCGCGGACGATCTGAAAGCCGCCGGCGCGGTCAACGGCGAACTCGGGCAGGCGTTGCAGACCTTGCTGCCTTCGCTCAATTTCCCGCGCCAGTCGAATGCGGGCGGCGCCGACATGGTGCGTTCGGCGCAACTGCGCGGGTTATCTCCGGATCAGGTACTTGTGCTGATCAACGGCAAGCGCGTGCACACATCCGCGCTCGTGCAGACCGAATCGACGACCGGGCTCGGCACGACACCGGTCGATCTCAACGCGATCCCGATCTCGGCGATCAAGCGCATCGAAGTGCTGCGCGACGGTGCGGGCGCGCAATACGGCTCCGACGCGATCGGCGGCGTGATCAACATCATCCTCGACGACGCGCCGCACGGTGGAGAAATCACCACGAGCTACGGCGCCTACCACACCGATTTCGAGCCGACGAACCGCACGATCACCGACGGCCAGAGCACGTATCTCAGCGCGAAATTCGGCACCGCGCTCGGCGCGGGCGCCGGCGGCTTCCTGCGCGGTGGCGTCGAGTTGAACAACCACAACGCGACCAATCGCGCCGGCTTCGACAACTTCGCCGGCGATTCGACACCGGACAACCTCAAGCTGCTCGGCAAGGTCAATTACGCCGCGGGCGATCCCAAGCTCGAGAATTATTCCGGCTGGCTCAACAGCGCACTGCCGCTGTCGGACGCGGCGACGCTGTACGCGTTCGGCACCTACGCGCACCGGCATTCGACCGGCGACAATTTCTTTCGCTATCCGGACGATTCGGCCAACGTGAAGTCGATCTATCCCGACGGCTATCGCCCGGTCGGCCTCGGCAGCAGCGACGATCTGCAGGGCACGGCCGGCCTGCGCGGGCATGTCGGCGACTGGGACTACGACGCGAGCCTGACCTGGGGCACCAACGACTTCGACTACCGCCTGCGCAATTCGCTCAACGCCTCGCTCGGCGCGGCCAGCCCAACCGCGTTCGACACCGGCGAATACAAATTCGCGCAAACCGTGGCGAATTTCGACGCGACGCGCGGCGTGAACCTCGGCGGTCGCGACTACACTCTTGCGCTCGGCGGCGAACTGCGCCACGAAAATTTCCAGACGCGCGCCGGCGATCCGGCGTCCTACGCGATCGGCCCGATACCCGGCGTGCCGATCGGCGCGCAGGCCGGCACCAACCTGACTCCGGCGGACACGGCCGACGTGTCGCGCAACGTACAGGGCGTGTACGCGGAGTTGTCCGGCAACCTCGCCGACGCGCTGTTCGTCGACGCCGCCGTTCGCTACGAGCACTACGGCGACTTCGGCAGCACGACCAACGGCAAGCTCAGCGGGCGCTGGGAGATCACGCCGGAATTCGCGCTGCGCGGCGCGGTGTCGACGAACTTCCGCGCGCCATCGCTTTCGCAGATCGGTTTCGAGTCGACCGCGACCGGCTACGACAATGCCGGCAACCTGATCAACTCGCGCATCCTCTCGGTGGACAACCCGATCGCGCGCGCGCTCGGCGCAACGACGCTGACGCCGGAGAAATCGCACAACTACAGCATCGGCTTCACCGCGACGCCGGCCGAGAAGTTCGATGTGTCGCTCGACATCTACAAGATCGACATCGACCATCGCGTGGTGCTGTCCGAGCAGATCGGCGGCGACGCACTGACCCAGTTCATCGAAACCCATTTCGGCATCCCCGGCGTGCAGGCGGTGAATTTCTTCACCAACGCGGTCGACACGAGCACGAAGGGCGCCGACCTCGTCGCCAACTACCGCTTGCCGCTGCACGACGGCACACTGACCCTGACCGGTTCGTACAGCTACGCCGACACGCACATCGAACGCATCGCCGACACGCCGGCCGAACTGGTCGCGCTCGGCAACGACAACGTGCTGTTCGGCCTGCAGGCGCGCAACATCCTGACCAACGCCGCGCCGCGCAACCGCGGCATCCTCTCCGCGCGCTGGGCCGATTCGAAATGGTCGCTGCTCGGTCGCGCCACGCGACAGGGTTCGACGACGCGCGTGTTCGACTTTGGCGGCGGCTTCACGCCGACGCAGACCTATTCCGCGAAATGGCAGTTCGACGCGGAGGTCGAATACAAATTCACCCAGGCATTCTCGGTCGCGGTCGGCGGCGTCAACCTCACCGACAACTATCCGACGCGTTCGAGCGACGACATCAACTACTTCGGCAACCTGCCTTACGACATCATCTCGCCGATCGGCTTCAACGGCGCGTACTGGTACGCGCGGGCGCGGTTGACATTCTGATCATCCAAGATGTTCCGCCGCGCGGGCGGAACGCCGCACGCCGTATCTGATTCGGCCGGGATCAGGAGAACCCGTGCACGCGCCGCGCACCGGCCCAGCGCTTGGCCCAGTACGGACTGGCGAGTTCATCGATGCGCACGCGCTTGCCCGGCGAGGGGGAGTGGATGAAGCGGCCATCGCCCATGTAGATACCGACATGGGTGATGCGATTGCGCACCTGGAAGAAAACGAGGTCGCCCATCTTCATCTCGTCGCGGGCGATCTTCTCGCCGTCGCGATATTGGCTCGGCGCATCGTAAGGCAGTTCGACACCGAAGGTCTTGTTGTAGACGTAATGGGTGAAACCGGAACAGTCGAAGCCCGTGGACGGGTCGCGGCCGGCACGGCGATAGCGGATGTCGCGCAGGGTCAGGGCGAAATCGGCGACGCGTTTGCGCGGCGCCTTGTAGATCGCGCGATCAACGATCGCGGCCAGCGCCGCGGACTCGGCAGCATCGACACCACTGTCGGCCACCGCAACGTTCGGTGTTGACGTTGCCGGCACGGCAACGACTGACTCGAAGGCGGGAATCAATGCTTCGATGGAGAATGGCGCCGGACTGTTGGCCGGAACAGAATGCAATTCCTGGGCGGTAGCGCCATCAGCGCAGATGGCAACCAGCGCCATCAGGGCAAACCCTGCACTTGCCAAACAAGCTGGCTTCGGCGGCATCGTGGAAATCCCCAAGCTGGATGAAGCGGAGTTGAACTCTATAAAATCGCTTGTTGAAATCCCGTTAAGAAAAGCCGTCCCGGCCCCGGATTTGGCGAAAGTCCTGCGATGCGCCGGCCCGAATCGCGCAGCCGGGCCCGATCCAGCCGCGCCGGACTGCCGACTGCCGCGATCCATCGCCCCGCATCGGCAAGGCCGGGAGCACGGGGACATGCTTTCGCCGACCGGACCACACAGCCCGGCATCGCGCCCCGGAAGAACTTCGCTCAATCCGGCGCGGGGCGCGTCGGTGCGCACGGAAAGTCGTTCCGCGGAACATTTCCGGTCGACGGCCCCCGGCTTCAGATCAGCGGCGTGATGTTCTTGACCTCTCCAAGCAGCGCCTTGCCGTACAACTCCTCGCACACGGTCGGCAGCACCAGTGCGTGGCGGGCCGCGGTGTTCGCATCGCGCCAGATGCGTTGCAGCGGATTGGCCTCGGCGAACGAGCCCGCTCCGTGCGCGGAAACCAGTGTATTGAGCGCTTCGGTGATGACGCGTGCGACGTAACCCGCGTCGGCACGGATCCGCGCGCGCGTCTTGAAGTCCGGAAACTCCGCGCGCGCCGCGGCGCTGTCGATGTCGTCGGCGGCACGATACGCGTGCAGGTGCGCACTGTCGATCTTCATCGCGGCCTCGGCGACCTGCAACTGGAATGCCGGCGAATCAGCCTGCCGCTCGTACATCGTGTACGGAATGTTGCGCCGACCCGACATCTCGATCACCTGATCGAGCGCGACCCGCGCAAGGCCCAGCTGCGGGCCCACGAGCGCCAGCGTCACGACCGGAATGAATGCGGAACGATACAGGACTTCGCTGTCGTGTTCGGTCGGATAGTGGCCGTGAACGGCCGCATTCAGCGACATCAGGCGGTGGTCCGGAATGAACACGTCCTCGGCAACGAGGCAGTTGCTGCCGGTGCCGCGCATGCCCGAGGCGTACCAGGTGTATTCGATCGACAACTCGCGCATCGGCGCAAAACCGAGGTACTGGTCGACGAATTTGCCGTTCGCATCCTGTTCGATCAGACCGAGCATGCCCCAATCCGCGTGCAGCGAGCCGGAGGCCCAGTACCACTTGCCCGAGACGACGAGCCCGCCGTCGACGCGCCGCGTCTGTGCGCTCGGCGCGAACACGCCGGCGGCGCGCGCGTCGGGATCGGCGCCGAAAATCTCGTCCTGCGCGCGTGCGGACATCAGGCCGACGATCCAGGCGCAGTTGTTGATCAGGTTGAGTACCCAGGCGGTCGCGCCGCAGGCCTCGGCGAGGATGGAGACCACGTCCAGGTTGGTGCGCATGCCGACCTGGTAGCCGCCGTAGCGCTTGGGCAACATCAGGCGGAACAAACCGGCCTCGCGCAGCGCGCCGATGTTCTCCTCGGCGATGCGCCGCTCGCTGTCCGTCTGCGCGGCGTTGCGGCTCAGCAGCGGCTTGAGCGCGCGTGCGCGCGCGACAAGCTCGTCGCGCGTCGCACGCTCGTGATCGCTGGCCCTCTGCAACATGTCACCCCCTCGCTGGTTGCTGCGGTAGCGGCGCGCCGATTACCAGCCGTCGACCGCATTCCACTGTATCGCGGGCTCGTGCGCGTGGATCTGCTTGTACTTGCCGCTGAAGAAAATCAGTGGCCTCGCCTCGGGCCCATGCCAGAGATGTTCGATCGCGGCGATGTAGAGCAGATGATCGCCCACCGGATGGATGTCGACCACCCGCGCGACGATATGAGCCAGGCTGCCGTCGATCAGCGGCGTACCGAAATGATCGTGGAACACGACCCTGGCCGCGCCATCCGGCCGCCGCGCGAAATAGGGAGCAAGATGCTCCTGCGCTTCTGCCAGCACGTTGACGCCGTAGCGATCGCCGACATGCACGTGTTCGACGAAGTTCGAGGTCCGCCGCACCGAAATCAGGATCAGCGGCGGATCCAGCGACACCGACAGAAAGGCATTGACGGTCATGCCCGCACGCTCGCCCTCGCGCATGAAGCTGACCACGGTGACGCCGGTGGCAAATCTTCCCATGACCCCGCGAAACATCGCGGCATCGAAAGTCGAGGCGGGGTCGGATATGGTCATTCCCGTTGTCCGATTGCGGCGGCCAGTTGGCCCATCTTATCGACCCGCGTCCATTGTGCGAAGAAACTGGCGCAACGCGCGCCAGACCACCAGCGGAATTTCGTGGCCTCCCTCGAACGGCACCCAGGTCACGCGCGCGCCTCCGGCGAGGGCAGCATCGCGCAGGCCCTCTCCCGCCGGGAAGGCCAGTTCCGCATCGCTGCGCCCGTGGGCGACGAGGACAGGCAAGCCCTCGAGGCGCGGCAGCAGCGGCGTCCATTCGGCAAACGCGATGCGCGAGGACGACAGCAGCGCCAACGCGTCCGCGCGTCCGCCGTGCAATACGTGATCCATTGCGAGCATGCCGCCCTGGGAGAAACCTATCAGCACCAGCCGTTGCCGGCAGCCTATCTCCGCACACAAGCCCGCCAGCTGCTGCCGTGCTTCGGCCCGGCCCGCAGGATCGAGCGAATGCAGGTCGCGCGCACCGCACTGACGCAGGCGCATTTCCGAATCGACCGGCCACCAGCTGTAGCCATGTGGCTGTACCGGCAACGGCGCATCGGGAAACACGAAGTAGGCCGCCGTGCCGAGCGAATGCGCGAACGGCGCGAGATCCGCCGCTTCCATCATGCGCCCATGCAGGATGACGACAGCCAGCGCGGCCGCCGGATCGCCAACCGCGATCGCGCTCAGGCCACCGATCGCGATGCGCGACTCGATCATCGCCACACCTCGGCGATCGCGCCCAGCGGCGACGGCTGCGACGCGTGCGTAGCGAAGAGGCGATCGCCGACGTCGGCCTGGCGCCGCGCACGGCCCCAGCATGGCACGGTGATCGCGGACGCGGTGTTCATGCGAGCGCGAAGCGGACACCGCGTTCGGCGTTGAGCGCGGTGATCGCCCCGTGGACGCGGCCGCGCCCGCCCGATCCGGTAGCGCGCAGCGCCAGCGTGCGCGATTGACCCGGGGCCAGATGGAAACCGTTGTCTTCGGCGGCGAAACCCGGTACGTCGATCGTCACCGACCGGGCGAACGCACGCGTACTGACGGTGAGCTGGTATTCCTCGCAGCCGTCCTGCGCCACGACCGCAGCCGACAAGCCCACATCATAGCTGCGCGTGACCGGCAGGCCGGCCGGAAACCAGAATGTCTCCGCGACCGGCTTGCCGGCCGCGACGAGTTTCGCGTGGACCACGTCGGCAATCGGCGGTCCAAAACGATACGCCCAGGACAGGTCGAGAAAGCCTTCGAACAAATCGGTGGCGGCGAGTTCGATCGCGCCATGCGCGGGCACGCGAACATCGGCAGCGCCGCTACCTGCGGGCAGGTCGCCGCTGCGATACAACTCCAGCTCGACGCGCGCCGCGAGCGGCAGCGGCGCATCGTTGAACACATGCACGGCGAGGCCGTTGACGCCTTCGTCGCTGAGCGCGATGGCGATCGGCGCGAGCGCACGGCGCAAGGCATACCAACAGGGTTTGGAATCGCCATGCGCATCGACCACACCCCAGCCGGCGCCGGGCCACAGATCGCGCAGGAACCAGATCAGACCACCCCCGGTCGGCGAGCGCGCACGCCGCCACTCGGCGAAGGTCTGCGCCATCACTTCGCCGGTCGCGGCACGGCCGAGGGCGAGGTAGCGCTCGTGGTCGCTGACGCGCAATCCGGCCGGATCGATGTTGAACAGACGACGCACGTAGTGATCGCGCACATCATCGAAGTCCCAGCCGGCGCCGAGGTCGCGCGGCGAGCGCGCCTTCCACGCGGCGTGGTGGACGCGCAGCGCGGCGCCGCCAGGCAGGCCACCGTCGAACGGGATGTTGGCGAAGGCAAGGCACTCGGAGGCGAAACGCACTTCGGCGCGGCGTGCGTCTTCGAGCGGGCGCAGGTATGCGCCAACGCCGTAGTAGGACGTCGGCCCCGCGCTCGCCGCATGCGGAAATGCACCGCCGCACGTGCTCGACGGCAGGTACGGCACGCCAAGCGCGCGCACGCGAGCCGGCAGGATTTCGTCGAACAGCGCGGGCGCCCAGCGCTCGCGTGGCGCGCCGCTCATCGCCGCCTGCTGGCTGCCTTCGCTGTTGCCACAGAGCAGCGCCAGGCTCGGACGCGCGCGCCAGCGCGCGAGTTGTTGATCGATTTCGGCGAGCACGACGGCGACGAATGTTTCGTCCTCCGGATAGTCCATGTTGGCGAACATGAAATCCTGCCAGAGCAGGATGCCGTGCTCGTCGAGCGCGTCGTGGAAGGCGTCGTCCTCGTAGACCATCGTGCCGCCGACGCGCAGCATGTTCATTCCGGCCGCACGCGCCTGCGCGATCGCGGCGTGGCACGCTTCGGGCGTGGCGCCGAGCGTGACGACGTCGAGCGGAGTCCAGCACGCGCCACGACAGAATATCGGCACGCCGTTGACGCGCAGGCGAAAATCGGCGCCGCTGCCGCGATCGAGCTCGATGCGGCGGAATCCGGTGTTGCCAAGTTCCATGCCGAGTTCGCGTTCGTCCGTCGCCGCTTCGATCCTCGTCGCGTACAGTGCCGGCTCGCCGTGCGTATGCGGCCACCACAACTCCGGATTCGCGATGCGCACGCTGCCGCGCCAGCGCCCCTCGCGCAGCGCCAGAGCGGACTCGTGGCGCCGACCGTCGCGCTCGACGACGAGAACGGCGCGCCTGATCCGGGCGTCGAGTTCGGCAGCGACGGCAACTTCGCCGAAGTCGTGCATTTCCGCCAGGGCGGCGCCGACATCGATCGCGCCGATGTGCAAGGTGCGATATTCGATCCATACCGGCCGCCATGGCCCGACTGGCGGACATGGCGGCGACCAGCCCGGGGTGCGGCCGAGCAGGGTTGTGCGGATCCAGCGCAGTTGCTGCTGTTCGAGCATCGGCACGCGCCAGCGCGGGCGCGGGCGCTTGATCGCCAGTTCCGGCGTCAGCGCGCGACAACGGATCACCAGTTCGTGTTCCGCCGCGCCGCGAAACTCGAGCGGGATCTCGTGGGCGAGAAACATGTCGGCGCTGGCGAGAATGTGCTGGCCGTCGAGCCAGACATCGGCGAGCGTCGCCAGGCCGTCGAATCCGAGCACGGCAGAGCCCGGTTCGGCGGCGAAGCGGATGCGCCACCAGAAATCTTCGTCGTCGAAGCGGCGGTGCCGATCCCAGTCCCACAGCTTCGCCGCGCGCAGCGCGCCGGCGGCGGTGCCCGGCACCTGTGCCGGCAACCAGGCGAATGAGTCGATCTGGTCGAGCGCCGAACCCGCGGGTGCCTGGGCCATGTGCCAGCCCTCGCCCAGCCCGATGCGCCGATGCGCATCGGCGCATCGGATGCGGCTCATTGCGCGGCCGCGGTCAGCTCGTCCACCGCGCTCGTGATCGAGGCGATGCTTTCGAACACGCTGCGCTTGAGCATGTGATCCGGGAATTCGATGTCGAATTCGCCCTCGAGCGCGAGCATCACGTTGACCGAAGCGTGCGAGGTCATCCCGGCCTGATACAGATCGGTATCCGGCGCAAGGCCGTCGACTTCCCTGGCGAGCCGGCCATGCTCCTTGAGAATGGTCCGGACCTTGATTTCGTTACTCATAAGCGATCACCACCGCAGTTGCCTGATTCCCGTCATGACTCATCGACAACGCAAGCCGCGCCGCCCCGGCCGCAGCGCGTGCGGCGCCGTACAATACCAGATGGCAGGCGCCGCTTGCGTTGCGCTGCACTTCGATATCGCGCCAACCGACGCCGTCGAGGCCCAGCGCCTTCTTCGTCGCCTCCTTGGCCGCAAAACGCGCTGCGAGTCGCTCGCCCTCGCTCGTGGGTGCCGAACAGGCGTAGTCGATTTCACCGTCGGTGTACACGCGGCGCAGAAAACGTGCACCAAAGCGCTCGATCGATTCGGCAATGCGACTGATCTGCACCAGATCGATGCCGACGCGAATCTGTGCTGCGCTGGTTTCCGGCATGTGCAAGCTACACCGTTTTCTTCAATGCCGATGACGCGAGCAGCCACTGCGCAGCCCACTCGTCGAGTGCAGGCGCCGCGTCGAATGCGCGCTTCGCGTTGACCGCACGCGCGGCCTTGAGGATAAACGCCTTGGCCCCGGTCGAAATGCGTTCGTAGGCGTCCGCGGCGACTGCGTACCGATCTGCGTCGAGCCAGCGCAGATACAGCGCGGCCAGCTCTGCCGCCGAGCCGAGCTGGCGCACGGTGGCGAACGCCCAGGCGTGGTAATAGGCGAGGCCGCGTTCCTGCAGCTGCGGCAGATCGCGCTGGAAGCGTTGCGCGAACCGTTCCACCGGATTTTCGCGCGGCTGGCGGGCGAGATGGCGCGCAAGCAGCGCGCGTGACTGCCGGGCGAGCTCCGCGCGCGGCTGGCGCACGATGCGATCGACGCGCACCAGTTCGGCGAACAACGGCATGAAGGCCGGATCGGGCGCGCGATCCAGCCCGAAGGTGCGCGCGAAATCCTCGCCTTCGAGCACGAAATAGCCGGCGTTGTGGAAATAGCCGAGCCGGCGCGCATCGATATCCAGATCGTTGAGCACGATCGTCGATTTCGTATGCTGGCTGCGATAGTCCGTGCCGGACGTGTCGGGCAGCCACCAGGCATCGGCCTCGGTCGAGATCAGCTTGCCTGCGCCCAGGTGTTCGACGGCGTGTTCGAGCAGCGGCCGCCAGCAGTTGAGTTCCTGCACGTCGATGCCGTAGAGGTCGCGCAATTCGTCGTGCGGCGGTTTGTAGAACGTCCATTGATCGCCCTCGAAGTCGATCGCGAGGACGAAGGCGAGCATCGCCAACGGCTCGCCGCCGAGCGCGTGGACAAGTTCGATCCAGATGTCGACATAGCAGTTCTTTTCGATCCACACGCGATCATCGGCGTGCAGCATGTGCCGTGGATAATTTGCCGGGTCGAGTGGCAGCACCTTCACGGCGATCTCACGGCCAGAGTTTTGCGCGCACCGCCGAGGGCCACGCGCCCGGATCGAATCCGTGGGTCTGGAACAAGGCCATGACCAGGCGTTCGAGGCCGAATCCGAGGCAGGCGGTGTTGGCGACCTTGCCGTCCTCGGTGCGGATGGCGAACGCCTCGCCGAAATGTTCCTGATGGTAGTTGAAGGAGCAGACCGCGGTCGGCTTTTCCTTCGAGATCACCGGCACGAGCACTTCGAACTTGAGTTGCTGTTCGCGCTGCGAGACGGCGAGCATCTTGCCGCCTTTGCCGAAGAACGGATCGGAAGCGACCTCGGCCTGGACCGGCAGGCCTAGCGACTCGAGCAGGGCGAGGCCACGCTTGAGCCACATGTCGCGCCACTCGACGACTTGCGCGGGCGTGCCGCAACGCACGAATTCGCGCACGCGGAACGACTGCATGCGCGTCGGTTCCGGCGAAGGCTCGTTGCGGAATACCCAGTTGAACATCGTCACCAAGCGCCCCTCTTTGGGCACCGTGCCGCTGAAACTCGGATAGACCGGATAGCAGGCCGCCGGATTGAGCACGACGTCGGTCATGCTCTCGTATTTCTCCCAGGATTCGCCCGCATGGATCGCCTCGCTGAGCTGGCGCGCGGTCAGCTCCTTGCCCTGGAAGCTGAAAACGGTGCCGGCAAGGTTGGGAAAACTGTCCATGTAGTCCGACTTTTCCAGCACCTTGCGGTCGATCGTCGGCGGAAAGACGAAATACTCGGCACCATCGTCCTTGGCCAGATCGGTAACCAAGGCGTTGAAATGCTCGAGCACGTCCTCGAATACGCGGCTGCGGCCGAAGATGCCCTGCACGCCGACCGGAACGATCAGGCCGTGCTTGACCAGACCTTCATGGAATTTCCGTGCATCGTAGTCGGTGGCGGGCATGGCTCATGCGTCCTTGTAGACCAGCAGCATCGAAGCGCTCTTGCTGGCAATGCGTTCGTTCGACACCATCAGCGCCGCGGAAAGGACATCGCGATAATGGCGGCCGACGCTGAACGGCGTGTCGTTCTTGTAGCCGAGGATGCCGATGATCTGCAGCGCCTCATGGCACAAGCGCGGCGCGACTTCCGAGCAACCCATCTTCAGCTGATTCATCTTGAGCGCCCAAGCCATCGAGCCGAGTTCTTCGCGCGCGGCGCGATCGCCGGCTTCGGTCAATTCGTCGAATTCCCGTGCGCAGGCCTGCCAGTTGTGCCGCATCGCCTGCAATTCGACGTTGGCGCGCGCCAGATGCGGCGCGTTCGGGGGCATCGTGCCCGGATTGCGCCGCGCCGCGCCGCGCACGAATTCCGCCGCACGCCCGAGTGCGTCCGTGGCGATGCCCGACCACAGCGCCGACCAAAGGATATGCGAATACGGCACCATCGTCTGCGCCGAGGAATCGGCAAACGAACCGGGCAGAACCTGTTCGGCGCGGCCCTTGCCCGAAAATTTCGCTCCGGGGCTGCAGGTGCCGCGCATGCCGAGCGTATCCCAGGTTCCCGTTTGTTCCAGCGCGTACTGCCCTTTCTCGAACAGTACGAGCACTTGATCGCTCGCCGCAGCGTCGGCCGCGCGCCGGCAGGTCACCAGTTGTGCGTCCGCATGCGCGCCGTAGGACACCGTGGTCGCATCTTTTTCGAGCGCCATGTGCTCACCGTCGACCGCAACCGCGCAGACACTCGAACGCGTGTCGCCGAAGGTGCCGTTCTCCGAGGTGATCGAGGCGATCAACTCCTGGCGGTCGGCGAGGTTCTCGCGCAGATAGCGATCGAAGTAAGCTGCGCCCAGACCATGCCGGGCAATGCAGGCAACCTGGATGTGATGCATCGCCAGCACCATGCCCGACGAGCCGCAACCTTGCGCAAGCGCGGCGCACTGCATGCCGAGTTCGAGCATGCCCGCGCCGGCACCGCCATGGCTCTGCGGAACAGCTGCGGAAAGCAGTTTCGCGGCCTTGAGCGCGGCGAACGTTTCGTGTGGAAAGCGGCTCTGCGCATCGACCGTCGCAGCATGCCTGGTTGCCACCTCCGCGGCGATCGCGGCGGTTCTCGCAACCACCCCCATTGCCTTGATCTCAGATGATCTGCTCATTCCATTTCCTCGGGGAGGCCCCGGCTCCCCGCTGTTATTGTGCCATAGACCGTCGCCGCAGCGCTTCGATCGTACGGGTTCGTGCGGCGTGCTCCGGCAGCCCCGACCGGGACGAACACCGGGCGAAGAACGCAATCGTGATTCCTGCACCACGCAGGGTGACACCTGTCCGCAATGAATCAGGATTTGCCCGCGACGATTACGTTCGTCGAATCAGCGGCGACTGCGCACGTCGATGTTTGCCCCTCAATGCACTGCGGACCGTTCCCGCTGACCTCGCGCACGGCATGCACAGCAGCCGTGATCGCGGCCGTCCGTGCCCGCCCTCGCCCCGCATGCGGATAGACAATCGTGCCGATCCGTGCTCGACTATCGCGTGCCGTCTTCGACGCCCTGACGCACGAATCGCCTGACACGGCGCAGGAGCGAGAGCGGCGTTCGCCGCAATGTGTCCCGCGCAATCTTTCAGGCGGATCGCAAGCGGAGCAACAAGCAGATATTTCCGATGTAGGGCAAGGCATGGACAAGCGCAACGCAATCCTGGTGACCGGCGGCGCGGGCTACATCGGCAGTCACGTCGTGCTGCAGCTGGCCGAACAAGGCGAACGCGTCGTCGTGCTCGACGATCTGAGCACGGGTTTCGCCGAAGCCGTCCTCGGCGCCGAACTCATCGTCGGCAACGTCGGCGACACGGCGCTGGTGGAGCGATTGCTGCGCGAGCACGGCGTCGACACGGTCATCCACTTCGCCGCCCGCACCATCGTACCGGAGTCAGTCGCCGATCCTCTGCGCTACTACGCCAACAACACCTGCGCCACGCGCAACCTGCTCGCCTGCTGCGCGCAGGCCGGAGTCGAGCACTTCGTCTTTTCGTCGACCGCCGCCGTTTACGGCATCCCCGCAGGCGGCCTGGCCGGCGAAGACACGCCGACGCTGCCGATCAATCCCTACGGCACGTCCAAGCTGATGAGCGAATGGATGCTCCGCGATCTCGCCGCGGCGAGCGCGCTGCGCTACGTCGCCTTGCGCTATTTCAACGTCGCCGGCTGCGACCCGCAGGGACGCATCGGCCAATCGACGAAAAACGCAACCCTGTTGGTCAAGGTCGCGTGCGAAGCGGCGCTCGGCAAGCGCGAGCACCTGCTCGTCTTCGGCACCGACTATCCGACAGCGGATGGCACCGGCGTGCGCGACTACATCCACGTTGACGATCTGGCGCGCGCGCATCTGGATGCGCTGCGTTACCTGCGCGGCGGCGGCGCATCGGCGACGCTCAACTGCGGTTATGGCCACGGCTACAGCGTGCGCGACGTGATCGCCGCGGTCGGCCGTGCGCATGGTGCCGCCTTCCCGGTCGAAACGCGGCCGCGCCGCGCCGGCGACCCGCCCAGCCTCATCGCCGATGCCCGGCGCATCCGCGAAGTACTCGATTGGCAGCCGCGCTGCGATGATCTGGACCTGATCGCGCGCACCGCGCTGGCGTGGGAACGCAAGATTTGATCCGCATCGACGCGGGAGAGCAGGCGCCTCCTTCACCGCCCATTTCCGGCCGCGGCAAGTGCGGGACCTGTCGATTCGCTATGCCGATCATGCCGAGGGATGCCCGCATCACGGCGACGGACCGGCGCTTGGGAAAATACCCGACTGTCTTGGCCGGGCGGCCTGGCTGAGTTTCAGGTGCGACAGCGGATTGCGAATTCTTTCCCTCGGTCCATCGCTTGGACCGTATGTTTCGACGTGCCCTCAGACCGGCGGCAGGGCTACGGACGGAGTTTGACGACGGACGTCAGCCGCCCCCGCCTGCGCGTGGTCGGCAACCCGGTCCACCGCGGCGCGCAGGACCTGAAGGAAGTGCTCCTGCGCGTGGAAAGGCCGGATCGTATGGTCGGCATGGTAGACGCGGTGGACGCGAATGCTCGGATCCAGCTTTTTGAACCCGGCACCGAAGTGGCGTTCGAGGAAGTCGACCGACTGGTCCCCGTCACTGAGGAAAATGTCGATAGCAGTCGGCCGCTTGGCGAGGTCGTTGTAACCACGCACCACGTAGTCTTCTTCGGCGGTTTTGACGGGACGTTTGATCAACCCACCCAGCTTGCGCCACGGCGCCGACAGGAAAGCACCGCCCTTGAACGCCGCCTTGATGTTCGGCGGCAGTTTGCCTTTGAGCAATTTGCGGAACGACTCCGGGTTGAGCCATAGATCGGTACGCCGCGCGAACTTCAGCAGTTGCTGGAACAGCGCGTTGTCGTCGTCCGCCGGGTCGTGCCGGAGCTGCAGAAGGTTGAGCAGCACGATCGCACGGACATCGGTGCGGCGCGTGGCGATCTGGTACGACGCCGTGGCCCCGGAGCAGATACCGGTCATCAGGAACTGTTGCGCACCTTGCGCCGTCGCGATCCCCATGACGTTCTCGATATCGTCGTAGATATGCTCCTGGTAGTACTCCTCGTTGGGCATGAGCCCGTTGCCCTCGCCGTCGCTGTCGCCAACGCTGCGGCCGTCCAGGCGCAGGGAGGCGAACCCCTTCAGCGCCAACTCGCGTGCGATGCGCACCCAGATGCGGTTCGGGCCGATGTGGCGGACCGCCCGCCCGGTGAGCAGGATGAGCCACGTCGGATTGACAGGTTGCGCGGCTGGACGAGTCTCGATCGAGAACAACAACCCGCCTTCGCCCTGCTTGTAGCGAACGGTTTCTTCGATGAGTTTGTCCGGGCCAAGACGCGTCGATGCACCGTCGGGAAGCGCACCATCGATCCCGGCGCTGCTCGGCACATACGGCGCGCGCTCGACCACGTCCTTGGCAAGCCAGTCGCGCATGAGCGCGAACACCTCGAGCGGGGCGACCGACAGGTGCGGCTGGTCAAACATCTTGGTAAAACCGTCGCGCTGCTCAAACGTAGCGCTGAGCCCGCGCACTTCCAGCGGCGCCACCATCGTCTTCTCGTCGCCTGTCATGGTGCGCGTAACGACCAGAGTTTCAGGCCGCAGGCGCCCGGCCGGCCAGGCGCCGACCGGCGCGGATCGCAGATCGAACGCCGACAACTGGTCGGCGAGCTTCGCGGTCAGGGGAAATCCCGCGATCTGCTCGACGCCCGGCGGATCCGGCGGTGGCTTGGGCGCATCGGGATCCCGGGTGACGCTCGCCCGTGCGGCGATGGCCTGGTAGGCGCGCTGTTCGCGCACCCAGGCGCGCGCGCGCGCCGGTACGCCCCAGAGAATGAGCTTGTCGACCTCGACTCCGTCATCGAGAGCACCAAGCGCGACGGCGCCGCCGAGCCCAACACCGATGATCGCAGTCCGCGTACAACCGGTCTCGCGGCGCGCAGCGACCACTGCGGCGGCAACGGCAGCCCTCCACGCCGACAACTCCATCTCGCCGTCGGAATCACCGGTACCGGGGAAATCGAAGCGCAACGCGGCGATGCCGCTCGAGGACAGGCAATCGGCCAAGATACGCAGGCCACGGTGGCCGCAGATGTTGTCGTAGCCGAACGGAGTCGGACAAATCACCGCGCACAGGTCTACCGCAGCACCCCGCGGAGTGTGCATATGCCCCAGCAGCGAGAGCTCCTCGCCAAACCAGAATGCCCGAAGATGCCGTCCATCGCTCACGCTCATTGTGGCCATAGCCTAGGGGCGCCACCGTCGCGAGGTCAAGCCTGCCGGGCGCTCACGGTCCGGCACCCGCAGCACGCAATCCGGGAATTTCCGACAGAAATCGAACAAAACGTCGACTCCGTCAAATAATCCGATTCGCACCTAACCCGATATTAACGCAGATGGCATTATGCGCCACTATAATGATCTGGTTCACAAAAACAGCGTGGCGCTCGAGGTTCTCTACCTAAGGAATGGTGAAAACGTACACGCAGCTATTGTGAATGTCATCAGGGGGTTTTTGCAAAACGACAGCAACTCGTCGCCGGGCGTGTTGTGCGTTTTTTTTGATACCGGACTAATTTTAACCCTCATGATGATACGCAAAATTCTTTCTGCTTTAGTATTTCTTCTCGCCTCTACATGCGCATACACCGCGCCCATCGGCAACACGACCTTTCCATGGCCGGTGTTTGATGGCAGCGTGCCCGATACACCAGTGGCGTCGGCTGGACACAACACCTGGTATGTCGACGCCAACGCCGGCAACGACAACCAGGCCGGTACCAGCTTCGCCACTGCCAAGAAGACGATCGGCGCGGCACTGAGTATCCCAAGCCTCGCCGCGGGCGACACGATCCTTCTCGGCGGCGGTGTCTACCGCGAGTATCCGGCGTGGGGCAACGCCCCCGGCGGCAAGGCGGGCGCGCCACTGACCATCGGCTCGTATGGCCGCGGTACGGGCCGCCCGGTCATCGACGGCGGGCTCAAACCGGCGACGTGGACCAAGTACACCGGTGCGGGCCAGTCCACCGTGTGGCAGACCTCGACGGCGGGGTTTTCGCAGATCAGCGGCAACGCGCCGGTGCTCGGCATCTATGTCAACAACGGCACTGCCGAAAGCGCGCTGCGCGAGGTCATCCACGGTCAGGTCAGCAAGTACGCAAGTGACCCGCTGCCGCCCAACCAGACCCAGGCGAACATCACCAACAACAGCAACAACTGGTACTTCGACGCCGCGGGGAAGACGCTCTACGCCGACTTCGGCGGAACGCTGGGCGCCGGCGATCCCAACCAGGCCGACGTGTCGATCCTGTGGAACAGCCACCGCAGCGGCAACAGCCAGCTCCTCATCTACCTCGACAGCAGTCACGGCTACTACAACTTCGTCGGGTTGGGCATCCGCGCCAGTTCGTGGACGGGGGCTTACATCGAGTCGTCGGGCAACACGTTCGATCATTGTGACATCAAGTTCAACGGTGGAGCGTCTGTGGTCTTCTCGACCCCGAGTGCTGCCACGCAGGCGGCGAGCAGCAATGTGGTCACGCAGAGCCGCATCTGGATGAACGTGCTGGACAACTGGCCGCGCTTCAACAACGGCAATACCGGCGGCGGCTGGCCGGCCGGAATCTCATGGGTGGCCCAGAGCAACGCGCTCGTTCAGGGCAACCTGATCTACCAGAACGGCGGCGAAGGCATCATCTTCTACGGCACCACGTCCAAGAACTTCACCAGCCAGAACAACGTGATGCAACAGAACGTCATCTTCGACAACTTCTCGGTCAACGTGTACCTCGACAACACTACCAACGCGACGGTGCAGCAGAACTTCGTGTTCGACCACCCGCGCGACGAGACGCAGACGTTTCCCAGGCTCCTCGAAGCGTCGTCGGGCTACGCGACCGATTTCGGCAGGCGCTTGACGCCGATCAATCTGAGCCTCGCCGACGAGCCCGGCTCGTCGTATGACGGCAAGTCGCACCTCGCGAACATCGCCGTGCTCAACAACATCTTCGCCGGCGGTTCGTTCGGCTTCGTCGACTATGGCGACAGCGGCGCCCAGACGAGCCACGGGCTCAAAAACGTCACCATCGCCAACAACACCTGGGTGGTCGGCGCCAATCAGCCGTCGGGAATATCGCCGTTCGGCTGGAAGCATACGGGGACGCAGTCCGGCGGAGCCGACCCAAGTAGCAACAGCGTGTTCGAGAACAACATCATCATCACCGCCGACACCTCGCAGGACTTTGCGCAGATGCTGACCCCGCCGGTGTCGGGGGTCGCGGTCGACTACAACGTCTACGGCGGGCCAGGCATGTGGATGGTGGGCAACAATCGCCGCAATTTCGCGGGCTGGCAGGGAGCGCAGAGTGGCTGGGACGTGCACAGCGTAAATCCGGCGGACGCCGGGCTCGCCGATATCACCGAGTTCAGCCGCACTGCGGCCGACCAGTTGGTCTACGACTGGACCAAGGCACGACCGGTGACAGGCTCGCCGACGGTCGGCACGGGAACCGGTGCGCCCAATGCGCAGACCGACTTCTCCGGCGCCGTGCGCGGCGACGGTGGCAAGACCATAGGCGCGCTCGTATCCACGGGTGGCGGTGGCGGTGGCGGCAAGGCTGCTTCATCGGTGGCGCTCAACGTTTCGCCCAATCCGGCAACGAGCGGGCAATCGGTGACGATGACGGCGACCATCAGCAGCAGCGGAACGACGCCGACCGGCACAGTCACCTTTGTCGACGGCAGCACCACGCTCAAGACGTCGACACTGAGCGGCGGCGTTGCGAGCTTCAGTACGTCTTCCTTGGCCGTTGGCACGCACAACATCTCGGCCAGTTACAGCGGAAGCGGCACGATCGCTGCGAGTACGAGCACGGTCACAGGCCTCGTCGTCAACGCGTCCACCACGACGAAGGCCACGAGCGCCACCGCCCTGTCGGTGACGCCCAACCCGGCGACAAGCGGGCAGGCGGTAGCCATGACGGCGACCATCAGCAGCAGCGGAACGACGCCAACGGGTATCGTCACATTCACTGCCGACGGCGTGACGCTTGCGACAGCATCGCTTGCGTCCGGAGCCGCTACCTACAGCACGACGACCCTGGGCGTCGGAACCCATATCCTGACAGCGACATATTCCGGAGATGCCGGCAACACCGGCTCTACGTCGCCGTCGGCGTCTGTCGTGATCAACTCGTCTACGACTGCGCCTGCCTCGATCAACCTGAACCAGTTCGGCCTCACCGGCACGTGGTACCAACCGACAACCAGCGGACAGGGATTGTACCTGCAGGTTTTCCCCGATAACCGCGGCAGCGGTCTGGGTACTCTTTTTGCCGGTTGGTATACCTTCGATGCGGGATCGGCCGGTGGCGAAGAAAAGCAGCGGTGGTATACGCTTCAAGGCAATGTGGATGGCACGACTACAACAGCGGCGCTTGGAATCTACACTGCGGTAGGCGGCAACTTCGATGCGCCGCCCAAGGCCACCGGGAGCCGCGTCGGCGATGCGGCGATCCAGTTCAGCGACTGTACCCATGCCACATTGGCCTATTCCTTTACCGACGGCAGTGGCCGCACGGGCTCGATATCGCTTGTGCGCCTGGACAGCAACGTGACCTGCGTGGCATCTGGAACAACTCCGCCTCCGCCGGACTACGCGCTGTCCGGATCATGGTACAACCCGGATACGAGTGGGCAGGGGTTGTTCCTCGTCGTCAATCCGACTCAGCGCAAGCTGCTTGCCGGGTGGTACACATTCGCACCCAACGGTGCCGCGATCGGCGGTGCCGCGTCGCAACGTTGGTACACCTTGCAGCTGGACGACTACACCGTCGGCTCGAACATGTTCAGAAATATTCCGATCTATACCGCCACCGGCGGCGTGTTCAACTCCACGCAACCCAAGGCGACGGGGTCCGGCCCGATCGGAACCGCCGGCATCATGTTTCAAAACTGCACGTCCGCAGTCCTCACCTATGCGATCAGCGGCGGAAGCAATGCCGGAAAGACCGGCAGCATCGCGCTGACGAGACTGGGTGGACCCGCTCCGGGGTGCGCGCTGTAACCTGCGCCGTGGCCGAGAGCCGTCGCCAGCGGGCGATGGCTTCGGCCACGGGCATCGAACGATCGCCGGACTGCCGTCCCGCGAGTACGATCCCGAACGTCTTTCCGCCTCCGGCATTCGCGCCGATGATCGCACCGATGCCGCGCAATCTCTCGCACCCAGCCCGTTGCGCAGATGCCGTCGCGCGAAACGATTCGGTGCAAATCAGTCGGTTCTGAGCGCGACCAAAGAACCAAACTTTCGCGTCAAGGACCCCCACATCCAACCCGCTTCACGCGGAAATGTATGCCGGGCCACGAAGCCGGTGCTGCTCGAGGCCCCGGGAGATCTTCGAAGCAGCCGTTTCCGAAGGCCGGTTGAATTTGGCTTTGAAACGGCGCTTGAGCGCCGGCAGCCAGTTCCGGCGCAAATGGTAGACGAACGCACCGGGGCGCATTCTCAACGCGTGCACGAACACGGTCTCGCGTTTGCCGGTCGCCAATTCATCCTTGTAGCGATGCTCGCCGCGCAGAAAATCCAGTACCGCGTGGCCCTCGCCAATGGCGTGCTCGATGATGTAGCCGAGCAGAACCTGACCCGGTTTCAGATCCGCATGGTCGGGATCGAAGCCGCTCTGCATCAGATACACGCTGTCGCGGAACCGGTAGAAATAGAACATCGCGACGATCTTGCCGCCAATTTCCAGGCAATACAGGCGCAACCGATCGCGAGCGAGGCACGCAGCCATCACCGCGTGGTGAAACTCGATGTACTCGGGTGAGGAAAACCCATGGCTCTCTCCGGACGCTGTCCAGCGCTTGCGGTGCAGGTATGCGAGCCGATCGACGCCCGCATCGAGCGTGGCCGCGTCGTCCCAGACGAAAAAGCGTGCGTCGGGATGCGTGGCGACGAGCTTCTTGCGGATGCTGCGCACCCGATAGCGGCGGTCGCGGTGCAACGAAGCGAGCCAGTCGTCCCAACTCGACGGCAGCCGCATGAAAGCGATGCTTTCGCTGCGCCCCGTGCGACACGCCAGGCGCGCTCTGCGTGCAACGGCCTCGATCGCTGCCGTGAACGCGCAGTGCGGATTCATGTCGGTAAGCGCGAGCACGTCCCATCCGGCGAGTTCCGTCACGGCTCTGGCGAGCGCATGCGCGACGTCGCTTTCTCGACCGCGCATCAGTACCGGGCCGAGGTCGTCCGGAGATGTATCCCCGCCCGTGCCGACAAAACGCAACTGCCGCACCGGCCAGCCGAGCATGCGCACGCGCTCGATGTACAGCGGCAGGATGCCGACAAGCGCGTCACCATCGAATGCGAGCAGCAGACGCAGTCGCCGGCCACGTCCGTACATGCGCCACCACAGGTGCTGCCAGTCGAAGGCGCTGAATACACTTGCCGACTGTGCATCGGCGTGCAGACGCTCCCAGCGCTCGCCGAGACCGGCGAGCACGTCGCTGGATTCGATCACACGCACCTGGATTGCGTCGTCCGGGACGGACCGCATCATGACTTTCCTTCCGCGTTTCCATGCAGGCGCTCGCGCAACGCGCGCACACGGTCGCGCAACAACAAGCCGCTTCCGAACGGCAGCGAGGCGATCAGAAGCGGCTTCGCAAGTCCTGGCTGCCACGGCCAGTAGCCGAGCGATTTGAGATAGTGCGAGATCGCCAGCGCCGACTCGCCGCGTTCGAGCCGCTCGGAGGCAACCCAGGCATGGGTTTGCGCCAGCTTGCGCCGGATCATGTGTTCGGGCAGATCGATCTGCGCGCGATTCTCGCGCACCACCGGCTCGATCGTGCGCAGCAGATTCTCCGCCATGTGAATCCTGTAGCGGCTCGCCGTGAGCTGATCGGGCAAGCCTTGCTGATAACGGATCGCAGGCAGGTCGAGTAGGCCGACCGGGCCCTCGCGGCAAGTGCGCAGATGGAAATCGTAGTCCTCGCCGGAATGGCGCAGCGATTCGTTGAAACCGACGACGCGGTCGAGTCGTTCACGGCGCAACACCACAGTCGATGTGTGCACAAGATTGCCCATGATCATCTTCGAGAACAGGCAACCGGTGCGCAGACGCGCCGTACCTGTGACCGATGCGAGTTCCGGCGCGATATCGGCGAGCGGCAGCGAACGCTCGAACATCTGCTCTTCGGGGAACGATCGATAAGCGTGATACATGTGGCGCAGATAGGCCGGATCGATGATCTTTCCGTCGGCATCGACCATCACCATGTCGGTCCAGGTCATGCCAAGCGAGCGATCACGCTCCATGCAGCCGACCTGCAATGCCAGTTTCCACGGGAACCAGGTGTCGTCGGAGTCGAGCAGCGCGACGTATTCGCCGCGCGACTGCGCGAAACCGATGTTGCGCGCACTGGCCGGACCGCCGTTCTGCTTGTACACGTAGCGGACGCGCGCGTCATCGGCATAGTCGCGGGCAATCGTTGCGCGGGTGTCGTCGGTGGAACCGTCATCGACCACGATGACCTCGAGCGCAGGGTAGCTCTGCGCGAGCACGCTGCGGAGCGTGCGGCCGATCAAGTGGGCGCGGTTGAACGTGGGCACGATCACGCTGACGAGCGGCACATTCGCACCTGCGCTCCAGCGGGTCCGAATCGGCTCTTCTGCGAGACGGTCATGCCCGGTGTCCGATGCGGCGCCGGCGATGGATTCAGTTGTGCTGAACAGCGCCGCGGGCTGTCGCCGCCCCCCTCCGTCTCGCGTGTCCGTTCGAATTCTCTCGGCAGCCGGCTCGTATGCTTCGTTGCCTTCCTGGTCGGCTTTCACGTCCAACATGCCGCAAATTGCAGTCATGGCGGCTCCGCCGACAAGCACGCGGAACGGTACGCGCCTGTATCCCGTGGCACCTGGCATGTTCGACCTCCATTGGTGTGCGATGGTCAGGATCATCGACAATCTGGATCCTGCCGCGCGCACGCTGCTGCATGGCATCATAGCGGAAAACCGCACACTCGACCGGCGATGCAACCGTCCCTGTCGAGCGCCGCGAGTGGTGCACTGGCGCCACCCCATGGTTTTACCACGGTAAGCGCAGGATGCAATTCCAGCAACACTTCGGAGTGGCAAATGGGAAAATTGCTGTTCGCCTCGATCATCCTGCTGTACGTCGGCGACACCGTTGTGCAGCCGGTTGCAGAAGCCGCCGCAGTGGTGGCGAATCCGAAGGGCAGCACGTCTTCCGCCTACGCCCGCGACCGCGATCCCGCGGCGGCCGTCCCCGCGCCCGGTTATCCCTGGCGAGTCTGGACCTCCGGGTCCGTGGCCGTGCCAGCCTCGACCACCGGAAAAACCTACTACGTCGACGCCAGCGCGGGCAAGGACGGCAATGCCGGCACCTCCCCGTTCGCAGCCTTCCTCACCCTCAAAAAGGCAGTCTCGGTTATCGCGGCCGGTGATACGGTCCTGATTCGCAAAGGCCTCTACAGGGAAAGCCTCGACGTGAGCCATGCCCCAACCGGTACGGCGGCCGAACCGATCACCTTCGGTAGCTACGGCGATGGTGAAGTCATCATTGATGGTTCCTCCCAGGTCAACGGCTGGACCCGGGTTTCCGGCTCGGTCTGGAAGGCCCCCGTCTCGTTCACGCCGATCGCCGTCATCGTGGACGAGGAGCCGCTCAAGCAGGTCCGTGACGGCGCCCCTTCCGTCACCGCCGGCTCCGGTAGATGGTTCTACAACTCGTCGACCAGGACCATCATCGCCGATTTCCGCTCCACTACGCCTGCTTCCGCCGACATCATCGTGCCCGGCAGCGATGGCGCCCAGCAACACGTGTATTTCTACAACCAGAACTACTATATCTTCAGAGGTCTGACGATCCGCGGCTCCGGCTCCAACGGAATCTGGGGTTACGGCAGCCATATCACCGTCGAGCAATGCAACATCAAGTTCAACGGCAAGGCCGCCGTCGCTTTTTTGGGGGCCGGCGACACCGACAACGCCGTGCTGTATTCCCATGCCTACCAAAATGTTCTGCTGAACTGGCCGCGCGGCAACAACGACTACGCCAGTGCCGGCGGTGGCTGGCCAGGCGCCGTTTCCTGGTATGCCAACTACCGACCTCTGGCTCGCGGCAACATCGTCCACATGAACGGCGGCGAGGGCATCCTGTCCTACGGCACCAGAGCAGGCAAACCCAGTGGCTCGGCCTTGTTCGAGGAAAATGTGTCCTACGACAACTGGTCCACGAACATGTATTTCGACAATCAACCCAACGACGTTGCCCGCAACAACATCATCTTCAATCATCCGGTGGACACGTCCACCTGGCTACAGGTCCCGAGCGATTCCTATCCCTGGAACACACTCTACAAATACTCGGTGTGCATCATGCTGGCCGACGAGCAAGGCTCTTCCGACGCCACCAACAACCACGCCAATCTCGCCAATACGCAGGTCTACAACAATCTGCTGGCCGGCTGCCGCATCGGTATCCGCGATTACTCGGAGGGCACCATCGCCGAAAAGCACCACGGCCTGAAGAACACGCTCATCGCCAACAACACCATCATCCTGCCGCCCAGCCCCGTGCCCGATGCCGATACCATGGGCATCTATCTCCAGGACAACACGACTCCCGGCGGCACCAGTCGCGACGTTGACACGCGAATCGAAAACAATCTGGTTTATTCGAGCGCTTCCATGCCGCTGGTCTGGTTGGCGGGTGCAACTCCCTCCAGTGGCATCACCCTGCGGAACAATCTCTACTATTCGCCGTTCCCGGCCACCGCGTTCCGCCTGGGTGGCGGTTCGCCCAAACTGCATTCGCTTCGTGGCGTGTCGGGCTACTTGCTGGACCGACTCAAGTTTGCGTCCAATGGAATCGGCGGGTTCGCCGAATGGCAGCAACTGGGCGTGGACTCCAGCAGCCGCTTTGCCGATCCCCGTTTGCTCGACGTTCCTGCGCTGCAGGGAAAAGCTCCTGCCGTATACGACTATCGCAACGCCGCCCCCGGGGCCGATTCCCCGGCTTTGGGCAACGGCGTGGCCGAACAACAGTTTTCCAACAATCTGGCGAAACAATCGCGTCGATCCTGGAACATCGGGGCTTTTTGAAGCAGCCGTCGACCTTGTTCAAACCGCGTCCGGCCACAACCTGTTGCGCACCATCCTCGCCAGTTCTCGAACGCTGTCGCGGACGCCGGCATCGAGCGTCAGGGTGATCCCGCCATAGATCGCGATAACGATCGCCGTGCGCAGCACAAGGTCGAACCACGGCGACCCACTCGTCATGCGTGCTGCCAGCATGCAGCTGGCGCCGAAGGCGAACGCGGAGACGACCAGTGACCTCGCTGGAAATGGAACCGTCAATTCAGACCGTCCGATCACCATCGCGGTCGCGAGCAGCACCGCGTACGAGAGCAACGTCGCAATCGCCGACCCGGCAATGCCGAAATGCGGGACCAGCAAATAGTTCAGCGCGATGTTGACCGCCGCCGCAATCGCGACGTAGGTGAAAATCGCACCGGTACGCTTTTTCAAGAACAACCCGGCCGCGGCAACCGCAACGTAACTGTCCAGCGCCATGCCGCCGATGACCCACGGCACGATCGTGGTGCCCTCCACATAGCGTTCCGACGCGAGGATCGTGACCAGGTCCGCCGCGTTCGTGGTTACCAATGCCGCGACCAGGAACGAGACCGCGAGATAGCTGCGCGCGAAGCGACCGAGGAACTGTTCCGTGGCCACGCGCCCTTCCTGTTCCCACACGCGCATGTACATGGGCGCCACCGCCGTGCTGAGCGCGGCCATGGTCGAACCCCGGATGTATTCGCAGAGGTTGTAGGACGCCGAGTACACACCAACCGCCTCGGCGCCGAGCAGTTGCTGGATCACGTAGCGGTCACCGAGCGCGAGTATCGATCCTGCCACCTCGACGCCGACCATCGGCACACCGTACGCGATCATGCGAATGAACAGTTCCCGCGAAAACCGTGTCGGGCGGATCGGGTTGTCCTCGGCGACTACCCAGCCGATCCAGACCAGCGCGACGACTTCCGCCACGATCGTCGCCAGGAAGAAACCCTCAGCATTGCGTGCCGACGCTAGCAGGACCCCGATAACCAGCACCAACGCCAAATAGCGCTTGACTACTCCGTACGTCGAAATAAACGCGCTGCGTCCCTCGGCGTAGAGCAGATTCGAGAACGCGCTGTCGAGAACGCGGACCAGCACCAGGCATGCGGTCAGCAGCAGCAGGTATCTCAGGCCCGGAGTGCCGAGCGCGTGCTCCGGGAGCAGCGCGACGACGCACATCCACGTCAGCGTGGCCAGCGCGCCGACCGCGGCCATGCCCAGGATCTGCGTCGAAGGCAGCCGCGCCGACGTCTCGCCGCCCTCGTGATAGAAGCGCACGGTCGCGCGCTGCATGCCGAGCTTGCCGACCGCGACCAGTAGCGCGAGCGCCAGCGTCACCGTGTTCATCAGGCCGTAGTCGGCCACCGACAACAGGCGCGTCAGGATCGGAAACGACACCAGACTCGCGAGCGTCACCAGCGCAGTACCGATTGCATAGGCGGACGCGTGCCGGAACAGCGAGCTCATGCCCGCATCCCAGGCGCGTCGCGCGGGCGCTCGGGCGCGGACTCGCTCAAGCGAGCGCCATCCGCAACGCGAGGGAGGATACGTCGTCGGGAACCGCCAGGCGCGGCAAGGCATGGCGGTCGGGCGCCAGCGGCGGCACCAAGCCGACACGGGTGCTGAGCGCGCTGGCATAGGTCGCACGCACGCGCGCATCCGCGGCCGCGTCGAAATCACCGTTCGGGTAGCAGAAATGTTCGACCTTGCGGCCGAGCATCGTCTCGATGCGCGCCTTGCTGCCGACGACTTCGCGCTCCAGCCGTGCTTCGTCCATGCCGATCATGATGTCGTGGCTCGACGAATGCGAACCGATCGTGACCAGCGCCGGATCGAGCAAGGCGAGCTGTGCCCAGTCGGCCAGATCGCAAGCCTGCCGCTGCGCCGCCGACGGCGTGAACGCCGGCGTCGCCGCACGGACCGCCTCGATGCCATGCGCACGCGCAGTTGGCGCCAACTCCTTCAGATGCTGCACGATCACGCCGACGTCGCAGGTCGGCAGCTCCGGCGCAAGCGCGCGGCGCGTGGGCTCGTCGAGCATCGCCAGCCGCGCGCGCACCTCGTGCGTCCACAGCCAGCTGCCCGCGTCGATCAGGCCGGGACAGACGAAAAACGCCGCCGGCACCGCGTGTCGTTCGAGGATCGGATAGGCGACAGTCACGTTGTTGGCGAGGCCGTCGTCGAAGGTCAGTACAACCGCCGGGCGCGCGACGAGCGGTGGCTCATCCAGTTCGGCGACGAGCGCGGCGAGGCTGAGCGGCCGGAAATGCCGCTTGAGGTACACGACCATTTCCCCGAACACGTCGGCGTCAAGTTCCGCCCCCCCGACGCCATGCAGCATCAGGACGCAGGTGCGCCGACGCAGCCGCGCGATCGCCGGGGTGATGCCCGTGCGATACAGCGAGGCGCGAATGCTCTGCTTGATGGCGGCGAGTGCGATGGACCTGTTCCAGTCCCGCCCGTGGCGGTCGTTCGTGGCCAGCGCGAGCCGCGCCGGTCGTGACGCATTATCCCGCGCCGCGGCGATGTGCTCAACCGGAACCGTGCAGGCCGAGCCGATACGCGATTTCACCGACGATTTCGTGGATCGCATCCTCGGCCTTGCGCGCCGCCGATGCGTCCGGCAGCAGATAGGTGAGCGGGCCTTCCGGCGCGCGGTACTGCGAATGCGCCGGCCATGCGCACGGCTCGAAGCCGGCGGCGCGGAACGCATAGAGCGCGCGCGGCATGTGCACGGCCGAGGTCACCAGCCAGATGCGGCGTGCCAGCGGCGGCGCGAGCGCGGCCGCGTTGACCGCGTTCTGCCAGGTCGTCAGCGAACGCGTCTCGACGCGGACCGCCGCGCGCGGCACGCCGAGCCGCACCGCGAGTTCGGCCATGATTTCGCTTTGTGGAATGTCATAGTCGCTGTTGCCGACCACGGTGAATGTCGTCACATGCCGACTGCCGAACAGCTCAACCGCGGCGAACAAACGCCGCAGGCTGGTCGTGCCCAGCGCGGCGAAGTCCTGCACATCGCGCGGCGGCGATACCATGCCGCCGGAGAGCACGACGATCGCGTCGGGCGGCGACGCGCATTCCTGCGGTGAGGGCGCGCGCGATTCCTGCCAGAGGATCAGCGCATCCGCGACCAGCGGCGTGACCAGCGCGAGCAACAGCCCGCCGGCAACGACGACAGCGATGCGCAGTCTGCGCCGCAAGCGGTGCCAGAGGGCCACGCCGAGCACGAACAACAAGCCGCCAAGCCAGAGCGGCGACAACAGCAGGGAGGTAAGCAACAGCATGCGGGGGACATCCTCGGCAAGCACCAGCGCAGGGTCGGCATGATGCCATCGCGGTGGCGCGGGCGGATCACAATGCGCGGTCGCGATCGACCGCATGGCCTCTGCTAGAGTACCGTATATGATCGCGACCACGCACCGCACACTGCTCTCGCGCCGCCTGGCCGGCGCACTGCACATCACGCCCGCACGCACCGACGCGCATCCGTTGCCAGTCAACGCGAACGGAGCAATGCGATGAACGGTACGCTGCTGCTGCCCGCGCGCGTCGTCTACGTGGTTTCGCTGTTTCCGTGCTGGTCGGAGACCTTCATCGTGCGCGAGATCGCAACGCTGGTCGAAGCCGGCGTCGACGTGCTGATCGTCTCGCTCAAGCCACCGAGCGAAACGATGGTGCAGCCGGAAGCCGCCGCACTGCTGCCGCGCGTGCTGCATCCGCTGTCGGCCTCGCGCGCGCCGTGCGCGTGGCTGCGCGCACTCGCCGCGCACCCGCTCGCGCTCGCGCGCGCAGGCGCGACGGTCATGCGGCGGCTGTGGCGACAGCCACGCGTGATGCTCAAATCGCTGGCGACGCTGGCGCGCGGCGTCGAACACCTCGACCGCCTGCGCGCGTTCGACGCGGACTTTCTGCACGCCCACTGGGGTACCTACCCCTCGACCGCGGCGTGGCTGCTCGCCGGCCTGCTCGGCAAACCGTTCGGTTTCACCTGCCACGCCCACGACATCTTCGTCGACGATCAGTTGCTCCGGGAAAAGATCGAAGGCGCGGCGCTGCCGGTGACCATCTCACGCTACAACATCGACTGGCTGGCCGACCGCGTGACGCCGCGCGCACGCGAACGCCTGCGCGTCGTCCACTGCGGCGTCGATCTCGGTGCGCTGCCGTGGCGACGCGAAGGACGCGAGGGCGGCCTGATCGTCGCGGTCGGCCGGCTCGATCCGATCAAGGGCTTCGACGTGCTGATCGAAGCGCTCGCATTGCTCAAGCAACGAGGCCGTGCATTCCGCTGCCGGATCATCGGCGAAGGCCCGCAGCGCGCGGAACTCGAGGCGGCGATCGCTCGCCACCAGATCGGCGACCGGGTCGAACTCACCGGCGCGCGCCCGCAGGCGGACGTGCGCGCAGCGCTCTACGCAGCGCAGGTGTTCGCATTGCCGAGCGTGGTCGCGGCCGATGGCAACCGCGACGGCATTCCGGTTGCGCTGATGGAGGCGATGGCGGCCGGCGCGCCGTCGGTCAGTACCGCCGTCTCCGGCATTCCGGAACTGATCGAGCACGAACACAGCGGCCTGCTCGCCGCGCCCGGCGACGCGCGCGCACTCGCCGAGACGCTTGCGCGCCTGCTCGACGACCACGCGCTCGCCGACAGGCTCGCCATCGCGGCGCGCATGCGCATCGAACGAGATTTCGATGCAGGCTGCGAGGCACGCAAGTTGCTCGCCCTGTTCAACGGAGCCGTAGATGCAGCCTAAACGTCTGCTGATCGTGAGCGACGAAATGGAAGTCGCCGGCAGCCAGCGCCAGATCGCGCATTTCCTGTGCAACATCGATCATGCCGAATGGCAGCCCGAGCTGCTGTACTTCCGCCGGCCGTCGTTCCTGCTCGAGCAAATCGCCGCGTCCGGCACGCCGGTCCACCAGATTCCGAAGAACAGCGCCATCGCCCCGAACTTCGTGCTGCGACTTGTCCGTTTCCTGCGCCGCGGCCGCTACGATGTCATCCACTGTTTTTCGCTGACTGCGGAACTGTGGGTTTCGATCGCGCATGCGCTGGTGCGCCGCCCCGCGTTGATCGTCTCGATGCGCGACATGGGCGACATGTTGACGCCGCGGCAGTGGACGATCAAACGCGCCCTGTGCCGCAACGCCGACGCGATCATCTCGAACTCGCAGCGCGCCGCCGATAGGCTCGCGCGCGAGCTCGGTGGACGCCGGCCGATCGACGTCGTGCCGAACGGTATTGCGGCGCCGCGCCTGCTCGATGCCGGGCGGCGCGCCGAAATCCGCGCGACACTGCCGATCGCGCGCCGCGACGCTGTCGTCGCGCTGTTCGTCGGCCGCCTCGCCACGCAGAAGAACGTCCCGCTGCTGCTCGATGCGATCGCCGGCCTGCCCGCAGCGCAGAGGCCCGAGCTGCTGCTCGCCGGCAGCGGCCCGCTGCAGGCGCAGCTCGCGACCCAGGCCGACGCACTCGGCATCGCCGCGGACGTGTCCTTTCTCGGCGAGCGCAGCGACGTCGGCGATCTCATGCAGGCTGTCGACCTGCTGGTGCTGCCGTCGCTCGACGAAGGCTTGTCCAACGTGGTGCTCGAGGCAATGGCCTCGGGGCTGGCCGTCATCGCAAGCCGCGTCGGCGGCAATCCCGAGGTCATCGTCGACGGCGAAAGCGGCTTGCTGTTCGACTCCGGCGACCGTACGGCGCTGATCGCGCATCTGCGCGCGCTGATCGGCGACCGCACGCGCCGCGAAACGCTCGGCCGCGCCGCGCGCGAACGCATCGCCAACCACTACTCGATCGACGCACTGGTCGCGCGCACCTGTGCCATCTACCGGCGCGTGCTCGACGCGAAGGCTGTGCGATAATCTCGCCAAGGGAGTTATTGGAATGAATCGAGTCACCGAACCGGGCATTGGCGCGGACCTGACCGGAGATTTCATCGTCGCGTTTGGTCCGCAGGCGAGCACGCTGCTTGCACCGCCGCCGGGATTCGCATGTGCCGCGCGAGCGCCGGGCGTGGTCGCGTGCGTGCGCGGCGACGTCGCGCACGGCACGGCGGCGGACGGCACCGGTTGGCTCGGCATGGCCGACCTCGTCGGCGGCGCGCACATTGATGCCGGCGCGACCGCGCTGACCGGCGCGCCACCACAGGCGGACTGGCGCGGGCGTTTCGTGCAAGTGCTCTGGCGCCCGGCGGAAGACCGCGTGGTCGCATTGACCGACCATTTTTCCACGTTGTCGCTCTATGCATTCGCGCACGGCGACACGCTGTTCCTCGCCAGCGATCTGCGCCTGCTAGCCGCGCTCGACGCATGCGCACGCGAGATCGACCCGGTCGCGGTCTACCACTATCTCAACTTCGGCTGCTTTCCGGCGCCGGCCACGGTCGTGCGCGGCATTCACCGTGTCGAGCCGGGCACGCGCCTGATCTGGGAATGCGGCAAGCTCGCATTCGAGCGCTATTTCGTGCCCGAGTATGCCGAAGACGTTGCCGGCGACGACGACGCGCTCGCCGCGACCCTGCGCGAGCGCATCGTCGCCAGCGTGCACGACTACCGCCCCGCCGACGCCTGGGGCTGCTTCCTCTCCGGCGGCACCGACAGTTCCAGCATTGTCACGATCCTCTCGCGCCAGGGCGGAAAGCGCGTGCGCAGTTTCTCGATCGGCTTCGACGAGGACGGCTACGATGAACTCGGCTACGCCGGCATCGCCGCCGCAGCCTGCGGCGCCGAATCGATCAGCGCGCGCGTCGGTCGCGCACAGGCGATCGCGCTGGTCGAACGCGTGATCGACGCCTACGACCAGCCGTTCGGCAACGCCTCGGCGGTGCCGACGCTGGCCTGCGCCGATCTCGCCGCCGAACACGGCGGCACGCGTACGATGGTCGCCGGCGACGGCGGCGACGAAATCTTCGGCGGCAACGAACGCTATGCGAAAGACCACGTGATGGAGACGTACTACCGGCTGCCGCGGCCGATAAGGGCGGTCGGCGCACTCGTGCGTCGCGCCGCGAGCGGCAGCCGCAGCCATTTCGTCAACCGCGTCGAGAACTTCTTCACGCGCGCGGCGCTGCCGAATCCGGACCGCTTCTATACCGACGATTCGTTCGCCTCCGACCACTACGTCGAGCTGCTCGACGCCGGCTTTCGTGCGCAGGTACCGCGTGACAGCTCGCTGGCCTGGATGCGCACGGTCTACGCGCTCGGCGGCACTGCCGCGCCGCTGCACCGGATCATGCGTCTGGACCTGCTCAATGCGATCGCGCAGAACGACCTGGTGAAAGTGCACGGCGCCTGCAAGGCGCGCGGCATCAGCGCGCGTTTCCCCTACCTGGACCCCGAGCTCGTGCGCTACACGGGGCGATTGCCGGCGCGCTACAAGGTGCGCGGCACGCACAAGCGTTACCTGTTCAAGCGTGCGATGGCCGGTATCCTGCCCGAAGCGGTGCTGCGCAAGAAGAAGCAGGGCTTCGGCTTGCCGACCGCGATCTGGTTGCGCCACGATGCGGCATTCCAGTCGATGGTACGTGACGTGCTGTTCGACAGCCGTTCGCGCACGCGCGGCTGGTTTTCCGCACCGTTCATCGAGAAGCTGCTCGTCGAACACGGCAACGGCAGCTGGGACTACTCGAACGAGATATGGCGCCTGCTCGTGCTCGAACTCTGGCTGAGGAAGCATCTCGATGGCCGCTGAACCGCGCCCGTTGCGCGTGCTGATGGTCCTCGACAGCTGCTATCCGGCGGTCGGTGGCGGCGGTGCGGAATCGCAGGTGCGCACGCTCGCGCTGCACCTGAAGCGCATCGGCCAGCGTGCGACCATTCTGACGCCGCGCGTGCCGCACGGCCGGCAGGTGACGATCGAACGCATCGAAGGCATACCGGTAGTGCGCATCCGGTATCCGTTCGTGCGCGGCATCGGCAGCCTCGTGTTGTGGGCGCGCTTCGTCACATTTCTGTCCGTGCACGGCCGCCGCTACGACGCCTGGCACGCGCACATCGCACACTATCTCGCCGCGCTCGCAGCGGTCGTCGGGGCGATGCTTGGCAAGCCGGTCGTGCTGAAGGTTTCCGGCTGGTGGGAACTCAAGCGCGGCGTACTCGACCCGCAGAAGGGCTTGCTTGCGGCGTTGGCGCGGCGCGGGCTGCGCAAAGCGAGCGCGGTACAGGCGATCAGCCGCCGCATCGGCGCCGAGCTGGCACACAACGGATTCCCGGCGGAGCGCATCGTTGCGCTGCCGAACGCCGTGGATACGTCGCGTTTCGGCGCGACGCGTCCGCCGCGAAACGACGCCGCACCGACCTTCCTCTTCGTCGGCCGTCTCGTTGCCGAGAAGGGGCTCGACACCCTGTTCGGCGCCTGGGCCGACGCGTTCGGCACGAGCGCGAAGGCACGCCTGCTGCTGGTCGGCGACGGTGCGCTGCGCGAACCGTTGCTCGCGCAGGCGAAGACTAGCGGCATCGCCGCACAGATCGAGTTTCTCGGCCATCGCAGCAACGTCGAAGAATTTGCCGCCGCCGCCGACATCGGCGTGCTGCCATCGACGATCGAAGGCCTTTCCAACTCGCTGCTCGAATTCATGGCCTCGGGCCTGCCGACGATCGCCAGCCGCGTCAGCGGCAGCGAGGACATGGTGATTCCCGGCAACAACGGCTGGCTGTTCGACGTCGGCGACCGCACGCAGCTGGCGCACTGCCTGCTCGAGGCCGCATCGATGGATCGCACGCGCTTGCGTCAACTCGGCGCCGCTGCGCGCGCGCGCATCGCGCACGTGGCTGGCCTCGATAACGTGGTCGGCAAATTGCTCGCGCTGTACCGTGGCACGCGGCCGGCGGAATTGTGCGATGCCGCTGTCGTCGAGCCGACTTCGCCGGGAGGTGTCTGATGTGCGGCATCGTCGGCATCGTGTCCGCACCGGGTCGCCGGCCGCCGTCCGCCACGGTCGGCCAAGCGATGAACGACGCGATCCGCCATCGCGGGCCGGACGACCAGGGCTTGCATATCGACGAGCAGGCGCTGATCGCGATGCGCCGCCTGGCTATCATCGACCTCGCCAGCGGCCACCAGCCGATGCAGAGCGAGGACGGCGCCGTCCATATCGTTTTCAACGGCGAGATCTACAACTACCGCGAGCTGCGCGCGCAACTCGTCGCGCGCGGGCATCGCTTCGCCACGCAGTCGGACACCGAAGTCATCCTGCGCGGCTATCTCGAATACGGCGCGGCGTGCTTCGAGAAACTCAACGGCATGTACGCGATCGCGTTGTGGGACAGGCGCACGCGCAGCCTGCTGCTGGCGCGCGACCGCTTCGGCGAAAAGCCCCTGTTCTATCAGGACGACGGCGAACGCCTCGTGTTCGCAAGCGAACTGAAATCGCTGATCGAAATGCCCGGTTTCGCGCGCACGATCGACCCGGCCGCGGTGCGTGCGTACGTGACCTTCGGCTACGTGCCGAACCCCGGCAGCATCTTCGCCAACGTGCGCAAGCTGCCGCCGGCGCACTACCTCGTCTACCGCGACGGCCGCAGCGAACTGCACCGCTACTGGTCGCTGGCGCGGAACGGCGTGAGCGCGACCGACGAGCGCGAAGCCGAAGACCTGCTGGCGACGAAACTCGATGAAGCGGTGTCGAGCCGGCTCGTCTCCGACGTGCCGTTCGGCGCGTTCCTGAGCGGCGGGCTCGATTCGAGCGTCGTCGTCGCGCTGATGAGCAGGCACCTGTCGCAGCCGGTGCAGACGTTCTCGATCGGCTTCCGCGAGCAGGCCTACAACGAGCTCTCCGACGCCCGCCGCGTCGCGCGGCATCTCGGCACCGAGCATCACGAACTCGTCGTCGAGCCGGACGCGGTCGCGCTGTTGCAGCAGTTGGTCTGGTATCTCGATGAACCATTCGCCGATGCGTCGGCCGTGCCGACCTTCCTCGTCGCGCAGCTCGCGCGCACGAAGGTAAAGATGGTACTGACCGGCGACGGCGGCGACGAGGCGTTCGGCGGCTACGATCGCTACCTGCGCTTCCTCAAGCTGCAGGGCCTTGGTGCCGCGCGACCACTGGCGTCGCTCGCCGCACGCACGGCCGGCAGCATCCTGCCTGGAGCGAACGGTTATCGCCTGCGCCGCATCGGCGAACGCCTGCGCCAGGAGTTCCCGGACAGCTACCTCAGCGGCGTTGCGCTGACCTCACCGGATTTGTCGGCCGCGCTGCTCGGCGAAGCCGGCGGGCGCAATCGCTACGAAGGCCTGCACCTCGACACCGCCGCGCTCGCACGTCTCGGCGATCTCGACCGCGCCGTCGCGATCGATTTCGCGAGCTATCTGCCCGACGACATCCTGGTCAAGCTCGACCGCATGGCGATGGCGAATTCGCTGGAAGGCCGCTCGCCGCTGCTCGACCATCGCCTCGTCGAATTCGCGGTCAACCTGCCGCCGTCGCTGCGCGTTCGCGGCGGCCGCGGCAAGCACCTGCTGCGCCGCGTTGCCGCGCGCTGGCTGCCGCCGGACGTGCTGGCCAAGCCGAAACAGGGTTTCGGCATTCCGCTGGCCGAGTGGTTCCGTGGCCCGTTGCGCGAACTCGCCGAGGACACGTTGGCGAGCCGCGCGTTCCGCGAACGCGGCATGCTCGATCCAGGCGCCGCGCGCCACTGCCTCGACCGCCACCTCGCCCATGCCGCCGACATGAGCGAAACATTGTGGGTGATCCTCTCGCTGGAACTGTGGTGTCGACGCTTCCTCGACGCACCCGCGCCGGCAGCGACGACTGTTGCCTGAGACGGAGCGAGACGGCCATGCTGCGCTTTCTTCTGATCCTGCAAATCGTCTACAGCGTCTACCAGGACCACTACACGATCGAGACTGGCATCCCCGGCATCAATCTGCCGAACCTGCTGTTTCTGGTCACGCTGTTCCTGATCGCGACAGGCAACAAGGACGCGGAACCGGCGCAGCCCGCGCGTTTGCGCAGGCCGCTGCTGTTGTTCTTCGCCGCGCTGACGATCGGCTTCGTGATCGCTCAGATGCGCGCACCGGGCGACCTGATGGTCGACATCACCTACCTGAAGAGTGCGATCTTCTCGCCGCTGCTGTACTTCCTCTACCTGCGCTGCAAACAGGACTTCAAGACCACGCGCCTGTTGGTCATCGTCGTCGCCGCGGTCGCCGCCATCGCGGCCGTGCAGGCGGTGCGGCAGGGTCTCGACTACGGCCTCGGCAACTACAACGAGACGCATCGCGCGACCGGCCCGTTCGGTTCGAACATCAGCAACGCGAACCGTGCCGGCGTCTACTTCGCGATGTTCCTGCCAATGTTCATTGCGATCGCGCTGTTCTTCCGCCAGTTCTGGTGGCGGTTGATCGCGCTTGGCTGCGTCGGCCTGCTCGCGTTCGGGTTGCTCGTCACCTATTCGCGACAATCGTATTTCATCGCGCTGCTCGGACTCACGGTGCTGCTGCTCCGGCGCAATGTCGTGCTCGCGGTCGTCATCGGCGTGAGTCTGGTCTCGCTGGCCGGCTACCTGCCCGAGAGCGTGACGCAGCGCGTCGCCGAGACGGAACAGCACGGCAAGCACGGCGAGGCGGAAGTCGACGAAAGCACCGCAAGCCGCTGGGAAATCTGGGCCGGTGCGATGGAAATGTGGAAGGCAAACCCCCTCGGCGTCGGCCTCAACCGCTTCAAGACGGAGATCGGCAACTATTCGAGCTTCAAACACTACGACGCGCACAACTTCTACGTCTTGACCCTCGCAGAACTCGGCCCGCAAGGCCTGTTCGCGCTGTTGCTGCTGTGGCGCGCACTGTTCTCGCTCGGTGCGTCCCTGCGCAGGGCGGCGCCGACCGACAACGCCGAAGCGCGTGCGCTCGCGTTCGGCTTCAGCGTCGCGACGTTGGATGCGGCCGCCGGTTGTTTGTATGGCAGTCCATTCCTCCAGGGCCCGGTGATGGCCAGTTACTGGATTCTTTGCGGCCTGCTCGAACGCTACTTCCACCTGTTGCGCGAACGGACCGATGCCGGCGCGACGCCGGCTGGTGCGCCCCCGCAGCCCGTGCTTGCGGCGCGCTATCCGCTCGCCGCGCGCACACTGCCGAGAGAACGTAAATGAGCCGGATCCTGCCTTGCGCCTTTCAAAAATCGACATGACTCTGCTATCTTGATCGGCGCGTTCCTGGATGTCCGCTGCTCCGCCCCGCTGCCGGAAAGCACGTCCGTCTGAGCGCCGATACTTCACAAAATACTCGGCATGACCTTCTCGTGCGGGGGAGCCGCCCGGGCCAGAGCCACAAAACGCAGGCCAAATTGCCGTGCAAGATGACCGGGTCAATGAAATCGACTTGCTGCGCTTCCTGGCGGCGCTGTCCGTAGTTTTTTTCCACTACTCGTTCCGGGGATACGCCGCGGATTCCCTGTCCGTGATGCCCTACCCAATGCTGGCTCCGGTATCCAAATACGGCTACTTCGGAGTCGAATTGTTTTTCATGATCAGCGGCTTCGTCATCCTGATGACCGCGGCCAGTGGCAGCCTGCGCGGCTTCATCGTTTCACGCATCGTTCGACTCTACCCGGCTTTCTGGGCCTGCTGCACGATTACCTTTGTCATTACCATCGCCGTGGGCGCGCCGCGCTACTTCGCGTCGTTTGGCCAATATCTGGCCAACATGACCATGCTGAGCGGATTTTTCAACGTGCCTTCCATTGACGGCGTGTATTGGTCGCTGTTCGTTGAAATCCGGTTTTATCTGATGGTTGCAGTCTTGTTGACATTCGGAATGATAGAGAAGGCGCAGATTTTCATCGTGGGCTGGATAATTTGCTCGATACTTCTGGAAATATTCCCGGTCGAAAGATTGCAAACACTGCTGATTACGGAATATTCCCCGTATTTTGCCGCCGGCGCGACGTATTTCCTGATCTGGAAGAACGGATTTTCCGCGGCGAGGATTGCAACAATTTCAACCGCATGGGGATTGGCCGTGTATCAGTCCTTGAGAGGATTGAAGGGTTTTGTGGCCCATTTCCATACCGACATGAACGGCTGGATAGTCGCCATGATAGTCACGACCTTCTTCGTCGTGATGCTGCTGGTCGCGCTGCGTCGTACCGGGCTGTTTGGCAGAACCCGCTGGCTTCTGCTCGGCTCTCTCACTTACCCTCTGTATCTCCTGCATCAGCATATCGGCTACATCGTTTTCAATGCGGCGTATCCAGCCATCAACAAGCATCTGCTTTTTTGGGGGACGATCATGGCCGTAGTAGCTTTGGCACATGCGGTACATGTTCTGATCGAAAAGCCGATCTCCTCTCCGATGAAGGCTGCCCTGAACAGGCTTTCGGATCGCGTTCAACGCCTGGCTTTGCGCTCGAACTGAACGGCGATTCCGGTATGCGAGGGTGAGATGTCCGCCACTCGGCGCTCACTCCTGTCGACAACTCCGATGCCCTGGCCACATCATGAAGCTCGTCCTGCGGTGAACTGCCGTGAGCCAATGCCCAACCACGTACGTCAATTTTGAATCGGCGCCCAGACAGCGTGCCTCAACTCGATTGGCCCCGCGGCAGCGGGTACCGTGGCACTGAACCCCGTGTCGACGCCCGAAATCGAAAAGCTGATGCTCGTGCACACGCCGCCGCAGTGGCTGGTCGAGGCGCCCGCATTGCGCCGGCGCGATTGCCTGTTGCCGGCGCGACGTGGAACGCCGAGCGTGAATGCCGACGTGCGGCTGGCCACGTGAACAATCAAGGCGTACCCGGGCGCGGACCTGTGCGTGCCGCATCGCGGCGTCCCTGAAGCGCGCTGATTCCTGCAGCACATCGCCCTTGCACGCAGATCTCGACCGACGGAGTCCGGGAGCACGCGCCGCGTGCAACACGCCGAGTGTGCAGTTGACGTTCATACGGCGGAAGACGGACGCGACCGACCGGCATCAGCGGCTTGGTCATGATCGCGGGAATCCAGCGACTAACTTTTCTTCCATAGCCGCTGCGGATCGTGTTGCAGCCGCAGCCAGGCTGGCAAGGAGACGAATGCCGCGGCGTTGAGCATCAGGAATGTGCCGGCTGCGGGCAAGAGCGGAATGCGCGCCGCCAGCCGCGGCGCGAGCAATGCCCCAAGCGCGGCGAGATAGCACAGGGTCTGCAGGCCGAAGACGGCTCGATAAGGCCCTCCGGCCGCAGCGGAGGCAAGCCAGGAACCAAGCAGGGCCCAAGGCGCGAGCAGACGCAGGAACTTGTGCGAGAACCAGGCGAAGAAAACCGGATTGCGCAACGGATTCAACAACCAGGGCAGGCGCGCGATTAACTGCCAGTTGCCTGCTAGGGTACGCGTCTTGCGCCGGAATTCCGCTTTCGCATCTGCGCTCGCGATATCGTAGGCGACCGCATCGCGCGCCATCCACACGCGATGGCCGGCACGAATCACCTCCAGCGGTACCCACATGTCGTCGAGGATCGTGCCGGCCGGCATGGCACGGAACAATTTCGTGCGCAGCGCATATACCGCACCACTGACGCCATGCAGGCAGGACAGCAGGGCCTCGCTTTCGCGCAGCGACTTCTCGATGCGCCAGTAGAGCCCGATGCTCGCCGGAGCGGGCCGCGCGAGATCCTCGACGATCTCGAGTTCGCCGCTGACGGCACCGACCGAAGGATCGGCGAATGCCGCCAGGAGGCGTCGCAGCGCGTCCGTCGCGAAGCGTTGCCGCGCATCGGTGAACACTACGAATTCGGTCGATACCGTCTTGAGTGCCGTATTCAACGCCATCGCCTTGCCGGCGTTCCCGGCGAGGGTGATGACGCGCACGCTTGCATCTATCTGCGCGGCTGTCTCGGTTCCGTCGTCGCTGCCATCGCTGACTACCAGCACTCGGAGTTTTTCGCGTGGATAGTCCTGCTCGAAGATATTCTCGATACGCGCGGCGATACGCGCGGCTTCGTTGCGTGCGGCGATCACCACGGTCACGTCCGGCGTCGTTTCGTCCTGCCGGGGCGCTTTGCCGGTCGTGCCGGCGAGCACCCGCATCAGCAGCGGGTAGCCCAGATACGCATATCCGACCAGGACGAGGCCCAGCCAGAAAATGGCGACGATCATGGCCCAAACATGCGTGCGCGCAATTGCTCGTAGCGCCGGTTGCCGAGCATGCGTTTGGGTAGCCGCAGCGCATGGTAGCGCATGCGCGCCATGCGAGGCCCGATACCGCTCCATGTGACCATTCCCGCAAACTCCTTCATGCCCATTCCACGCGTTACGGCGAGGCGCTGCAGGTACGAATCCGCGTGCCAGCCACGATTTGGCCCGGGTTCGGAATTGAGCAGATAGCGATATCCCAGCCGCTGTGCGACCAGGCGCTCGCGCTCGCCGCCGCGACCTCCGGGCAACGCCAGCGCGTCGACGGCCTTGCCGGTGGCTTGTTCGAGCACCTGCCTGCTGAAACTCAACTCCTCGTCGAGGTCGCCCGGCGCCAGGTCTTCGAGGTAGCGATGCGTGCGACCGTGCGATTGCACTCCCATCCCGGCCGCGCTCAATGCGCGCACATCGGCGGACGTGAGCATGCCGTCAGTGCCGATGAAATCGCTGGTGACGAAGAATTCCGCGACGAAACCGCGTTCACGCAGCAGGGGCAGTGCGACTTCGAAGTTGCTGACGTCGCCGTCGTCGAAAGTGATGACGACCCGCTTCCCGCCGCGCGCATCGTCGCCGCACAGTTCATCGAGGCGCACGCTGCGATAACCCCGTGCGAGAAGCCAGTCGAGCTGCGCGGAGAAAGCCTGCGCGGTGACGCTGTAGACGGGCTCGTAGCGACCGCGACTGCTCGCGTCCGCATGGATGCCGTGGTACATCAGCACCGGGAGCGACGTCTGCGCCATGCCGGAGCGCCTGTCGTGTCCGTGCCCGGGCTGGGCGCCGTGGCGTTCGCCGCCCGCGTCCAGAAATGCGTTATCCGTCATGCTCAACCACTCGATCGATTCATCGTCCCGGTTCCGCTTCAGCGTCTGAAGATGATCGTGAGCATCGCGATGTTTTCGCTGAATTTCTGCAGAACCTCGGTGCTCGACCGCTGGTTGCGGATCAGATCCACGCGCCAGCTCCACTGACGGCTGAGCTGGTTGGTCAAGCTCAGACCATAGCGCAAGTCTTCGTCGTGCCGGTCGATCTGGGTGTACTTGCGTGTTTCTTCCGCCGCGCTGAACCCCAGGGACCACAACGGTCGCAGCAGATAGTTCGCCGTGGCGATCATGCCGTGCGTAGTCTGGTCGGTCGCCCCGAGCGCGGCCTCGTTCGCGGACGGCACCAGCGAGTACTGCAAATCGCCGAAAAAAGGCGCGAGACGAACGTTGAGTCGCGGCGCCTGGTATGTATAGCTCGCATCGAACCGCTTTTCCAGAAAGGCCTGCGAGGTGATCGGTACGCTGCCGGTAACGATCGGGCCTCCGGTCGTGCGTGCGATCAGCGCCGACGGATCAATCATCAAATCCTCGGTCGCGTCCGAGTAGCGGCGCACGAAGCCCAGCTCGAATGCGCTGGAGGGCGTGGCACGCCATTTGAGGTTCCCGCGCAGCAGTGGGCCGGAGCGGCCCGGAGCATGTGAAAAATCCAGACCGGTATAGCCGAGCGAAAAATCCAGGTCGATCTGGGAGAGTTTGCTGAGGTAGCGCGCATACGCGGAATAACGATCGTAGTCGGGCCCGCCCGAGGAATCGGTGAAGTGGATGTGTTGGGCGTCCACGTTGGCCGACAACTGGTCGGTCTGGCTGAGGTCGCGGATCGCGCGTACGCCGATCGAGGTCCGCTGGGAATCGAATTCCTTGACCACCGATGCGGTACTGTCGGTGAAACGCAGGTCAGCTTCGCCGCGCATGCCCGACCCGACCCGGAACATCAGCGTCGGCCCAAGGCTGAAGACGTTGGTCTGCTGCTGCTGGCCGGGTGCATTGCTGCTCTGGAACACGTTGACCGGCTGAACCCCTGCATAGTCCTCGAAATCGAAGCTCAATCGTTGTGGCAGGATCACCCAATTGGCGATACCCGACAGTTGTCCGCGCAATTCGTTGTCGAATCGCCCTCCCAGGTAGTCGCGGTACTCAATCGTGCCGTTCGCTTGCGCCTGCAAGGTCGAGCCTTGCTCGACCCAATCGAAGGTAAGCCTCGGAATCAGCACGTTGTCGTCGACGCGCTGAGTGGCGGTCTCGGCGATGTTGTCGCTGTGCTCGACACCGACCTGCAGCGTGTAGTTCAGCGATTGCGCATCCGCAGTAGCGGCCGCGATGAGCGACGCACCAACCAACCATGCCGCCTTGCCGCACTGCCGCAGGGCCAAAAAAAGAAATGCGTCGATTTCCACCACGGGCGCACCGCGCATCGAGGCCCGGCTACGTGGATCCGGACAATTTCCTGCCCGCTTCGCGATGAGTCGTCGCCAACTCGCAGGAAACCCTGAATCGTTCGAAGTACCACGAGGAATGTCCGACATGAGCCGTCCCCCCTTCAGGGCAACTGATTGAACACCACGCCGGCCAACTTGCTCGGATCGAATGTCGCTACCGCCTGGTTGATCTTCGCGGCGGTATCGCGCCCGTACGCGGCGACGACCACGATGAAGTCGGCAAGATCGGAGAGAATACGCGCATCCGGCGAACCTTTGATGGCCGGACCATCGAGAACCAGATACCGATCCGCATAGCGCTTGCGCATCTGGTGTATCACCATCTGCATGTTGATCGACGAATAGTATTCCCCATTCATCTCCTGCGGCCGCCCGGTAGGCACGAGGCGCAGGCGCGGAATCCCGGTTTGATAGATGAACTGGCCAAGATTGGCGCCCGGGTGCTCGATGCAATCGAACAGCCCCCCCTTCGTGGGCTCGACGCCGAACACCTTGTGCTGACTTGGATGCCGAAAATCGCAATCGACCAGCAACGCGGTTTTCGCCTCGTCGAACGCAAAGGCAGCGGCAAGATTGCGCGCGACGAAACTGCCGCCGTAGCCCGGGCCGATCGGCGCTACCATCGTCACGAAGTTGTTGGTTCCCGCGGCAAGCGCGAGAAGGCGCGTGCGCAGTTCACGGAACGCATCGGACATTCCGCCCGAAACATCGTCGGGCACGATCAGACGCAATGCCTGGCGCTCGCGCAGCGACAGCTCCGACGACTGCTCCATTCGCGCGATCGCTGTGCTGGAAGAGCCGCGCTGCAACATCGTTCCGGTACGCACGGTCTGCGGCGCCTGTCGCTCCACCTGCTCGGGCAAGTTGTCTTCGTTGACGACGTTCATGATGCTCTCGAATGCAGCAGGACGACCAGGACATATGTGGCAAACACACCGAACACGATCAGGACGAGCGCAAGCGTGCCCAGCCTCGCGCGGCGCCGCTCCCTGATCGTCGTGCAGACCGGAATTGTGACCAGCACCGGCAGTCCGGTCAGACGTTCGAGTTGCTCACCCGAACGCACGCGCGTATCCAGACGCGCCAGGGCAAACAGCAACAGCGCTGGCAACCCAATGCCGAGGACAAGCCCCGCCAGGCTGAAATGTACGAAGCGCAAGCCGACCGGCTGCACCGGCTTGATGGCCGGCTCCTGGATTGCAAACGTCAAGCCCTGATGGTCCGCGTCGAGGTTCATCGACACACGCGCATTTTCACGTCGTTTGAGCAAATCCTGATAGGTGTCGCGGTTGACTTCGTAGTCGCGCGTCAGCTCCGCAAGGTCGTTCTCCGAGTCGGCGATGCGGCGACTGCGCTCCAGTTCGCCATTGAGCAAAGCCTGGCTTGCATTCATGCGTGAGGCGGCCGCTCCGGCGTCGAAACGCACTTCAGCCATCTTGCTGCGCAGCTCCAGGTACAGCGGGTTGGTAATCGCCACGTCCGAGCCCGCCGCGGAGACTCCCGCCGCCTGGCGCGCTTCGCTCCGGTTCTGCTCGCGTTTGAGCGCCTCACGCACGTCTTCCATTTCGTGACGTACGCGAATGACGTCCGGATGTTGGTCGGTATAGGTCAGGAGCAGTTTATCGAGTTCGTTCTGCAACTCCACCAACCGCACGCGGAACTGCCCCTCGCGCGTCTGCGTCGCCACCACCGCCGACTCCCCGGAAATCTGCGAGTTGAGCGATGCGGCTTTCGCATTCAGCGCCATCGTTTCGATACGCGCATTTTCGACCTGGCTGCGCAGCGCGCTGATGCGCGTATTCGAATCGGTGGCGCTGCCCGGCCGCGCATCCACGTTCTTGGCGCGGAACGCCTTGAGCTTGTCTTCGGCATCGGTCAGCTTCTTGTGATACTCCTCCACCTGGCCGCTGATGAATTCGAACGCTTCGCGGCTTTCGCGCTCCTTGGCGGCGAAGCTCTCCTGAATGAAGCGATCGGCCATCAGTTTGTCGGTCTTGTAGGTGCGCTCGGGATCCGAATCGGCGTAAGCGATCTGGATCAGATTGTCCTTGTAAAGATTGATCGTGGTCCGACCTTTGATGGCATCGATGATCTTTTCCTGTTCGACGGGACCCGGCTTGCTGTCCAGCCAACCGCCCGCGGCCAGGACCTCGTCCATGATCTTGCGGCTGAAGATCACTTCGCGCGCAATCGCGGCGCGGTCCGTGACTCCGGTCGGCACGGCCCTGCCTTCCATGAGCGGCTTGATGATGCTGTTTTCCTGCACGAGGATCGTGGTCGAGGAGACGTATTTCTTCGGCCACCACAATCCGAGCCCCAGCGCGGTCAAGGCAACGACCGCGAATATCACACCGATCGTCAGCTTCCGGCGCTCCGCCTCGTTGACGAGAACACTCGTCATCTCCTTGGTGGTAATCAACTCGCCACTCATGATCGTCGCCCTTGCCTGCCCGATGAAGTGCTCTGCCCGCGCCTAGAAGGAGCGCTCAGGCACGGTGATGATGTCGCCCGGCTGTACCGGGTAGTTCGTCGACAGATCACCCTTCTTCAGGATTTTGTCGAGGCGCACATCCATGGCCTTGGTCGCCTCCCCATCCTTGCGATACAGCTCGGTCCGGTCCGCAGCCGCGAACTCCGTCGTGCCGTTCGCTGCGAGAACCGCGTCGAGCACGGTCATCCCCTGCCGGTAGGGGACTGAAACCGGCTGGCGGACAGCACCGGTGACGCGCACCCGGGACAGGTACTCGTGGCTGTGCAACTGGGTGAGGATGACCGCGACCTGGGGTTCGCGCACATAGGCCGCGAGTTTTTCCTTTATCGCCGCGGCAACTTCTTCGGGGGTACGCCCGCCGGCAATCACATCCCCGCCCAGCGGGATCGATATGCGTCCATCCGGACGCACCGGCACGGTGACGCTCAAATCGGGGTTGTGCCACACCGATACCTGCACGACGTCGTCCACGCCGATGCGATAAACATCGACACCCATGCCCGGCGCCGGCCGGGATGGGGCGGGTTCGGCGCTCCACACGCAGGTTGCAAACGCCAGCGAGCAAACGAGGCTCACCACGCGAAACACTTCGCCGAGCGGCATCGTTCCCGCCGACCGGCACAGGCCGAACTCACGCAAAAATCGGAACATTCGTTTCATCATGGTTTGTCCGGTCAAAGTCCAGTCAGCCACCTATACCGAGTAGTACTCCCGATACCAGCGCACAAAGCGCTCGATACCGACCTCGACCGGCGTTGCCGGGGAATAGCCGACATCACGACGCAATTCTTCGACATCCGCGTGCGTATCGGGCACGTCTCCGGGTTGCAATGGCAAGAGAACCTTTTGCGCGCTGCGCCCGAGACACGACTCAAGGATTTCGATGTACCGCTCCAGCTGTACGGGGTGGTGGTTGCCAATATTGTATACACGATACGGTGCGAAGGATGACGCGGGATTCGGCCGCAATGCATCGAAGGACGGGTCATTGGCCGGAACATGGTCGAGTGTACGGATGACACCCTCGACGATGTCGTCGATGTAGGTGAAGTCGCGGCTGTGACGCCCGTGATTGAATACCTCGATAGGCTCACCCGCGAGGATCTTGCGCGTGAACAGGAACAACGCCATGTCCGGTCGCCCCCAGGGGCCGTAGACGGTAAAGAACCGCAATCCGGTCGTCGGCAGTCCGAACAGATGGCTGTAGGTATGAGCCATGAGTTCGTTGGCCTTCTTCGTCGCCGCGTACATGCTGACCGGGTGATCGACGGAATCGCGTACCGAAAACGGCAGTTTGCGGTTGGCGCCGTACACCGAGCTCGAGGAGGCATACACCAGATGCTCGACCGCATGATGCCGACACGCCTCCAAGACGTTGAGGAATCCGACGATGTTGCTGTCGACATAGGCACGTGGATTCTCCAACGAGTAGCGGACTCCCGCCTGTGCCGCGAGATTGACCACGCGCGCGGGCCGGAATTCCGCGAAACAATGCTCGACTGCTGCATTATCCTCGAGGTCTGCCTTGACGAACCTGAATCCGGGCAAGGGGGTCAGCCGCGTCAGTCGCGCCTGCTTGAGCCGCGGGTCGTAGTAGGCATTGAGGTTGTCGAAGCCGAGCACCTCGTCGCCGCGCGCCAGCAGCCGCTCGCTCAGCGCCGATCCGATGAAGCCTGCGGCACCGGTAACGAGAACTTTCATGATTCGGAATACCCTGGGATGACGACAGGAAGGAGACGACTCGGCCAGGAAAGAAAGGGGCGCATCACGGCAGACACTGCACGACGCCTGCCTGAAGAGCACGACTGCCGTGACCTGCTACTCGATGCGCCGTCGATGAAACCCATGACCCTGGATCCGTAGAATAGCTACTCAGAAACTTACAGCCGATCATCCACCGCCGACTTCGCCAGGGCGTGCTTGACGTCGAACAGTATACTGTTGGGCTTGCCGAGAGCGCGAATGTTCTCCGCGCCCATCTCGACGAATTGGCGATGCGCCACCGCCAGGATGATGGCGTCGTACTTTTCCGCGCCGAGCTCGGCAAGCAGGTCAAGACCGTATTCGTGGCGCGCCTCGGCCGCACCGACCCAGGGATCGTACACGTCCACGCGGGTATCGTAAGCCCGGAATTCGTTGACCAGGTCGATGACGCGTGTATTGCGCAAGTCCGGGCAGTTTTCCTTGAACGCCAGGCCGAGCACGAGGACATTGGCATTCGCAACCTGGATGCGTCGCTGGGTCATCAATTTGATCACGCGCTGCGCCACGTGCGAGCCCATGCTGTCGTTTATGCGCCGCCCGGAAAGGATGACCTCGGGATGGTAGCCGAGCTGCTGCGCTTTGTGCGTGAGATAGTACGGATCCACGCCGATGCAATGACCGCCGACGAGGCCGGGGCGGAACGGCAAGAAATTCCACTTCGTCCCCGCCGCCTGCAGCACCTCGAGCGTGTCGATACCGAGGCGTTGGCTGATCAACGCGAATTCGTTGATCAAGGCGATGTTCACGTCGCGCTGCGTGTTTTCGATCACCTTGGCCATCTCGGCGACACGGATACTCGATGCGCGATGCGTGCCCGCCTGGACGATCTCGCGGTACAGCGCGTCGACGAACTCCGCGGCCGCCGGCGTCGACCCCGAGGTGATCTTGACGATGCTTTCGAGCCGGTGTGTCTTGTCACCCGGATTGATGCGTTCCGGGCTGTAGCCGGTATAAAAATCCACATTGTGGCGCAGGCCCGAGGCGCGCTCGATGATCGGCACGCAGATTTCCTCGGTCGCGCCCGGATAGACGGTCGATTCGAAGATCGCGATGCCGCCGGGCCGGATCGCCCGGCCCACGGTCAGACTCGCCGACTCGAGCGGATGCAGATCCGGGCGCTTGAACTCGTCGATCGGGGTCGGCACGGTAACGATGAAAACGTCGCGGTCGCGGAGGTCGGCCGGATCATGGCTGAAGCGCAATTGCGCAACCGCTTCAAGTTCCTCGGCGGAAATTTCCAGCGTGTGGTCGTGGCCATCGCACAACTCGCCGATGCGCGCGACATTGACATCGAAGCCGACCACATCGCGCCGCCGGCCGAATGCGACCGCTAGCGGCAGTCCCACATAACCCAGACCGATGATCGCCACACGCGCCACATCCAGGGGCGCCAACGGCACGTTCGTCATAGACCGAATCCAGTAGCAACAGGGAGAACTTCCGGCACTCAGGGGCCGTTATGCTTTGCGGAGCTGCAGCATGCCACGAGCATAACGCCCGGCATCCCGCCACCCGTCATGTTTCATCAGAAGCCTTGGCTGACGATTACACGGGTTTCGGGTTGCACAGCCAAGACATTCGCAAATTGTGTGTACTGTTTCACATTATCGACGAATGTGCTAGGCTGCGGGTCCGGTCAGAATAGTGGAAACCGGTTCAAGGGGGGATCGTGGGGCGTCTCTCCCACGATCGGTGACGTTATCCTGAAGGCGCCATTTTTGTGCGGTGCAATATCTGCAGCGGACCACCGTGCCGTGGCCGCAGCCCGAATTCCGCCCCGGTGCCCGCCGACGTAATTGTCGCCATCCAGTCCTGTACTGGACCATTGTCATCTTCGATTGTGTGACGCCCGGACAGCTTCTCGGAACACCCAAGGAGTAGGTCAGATGCTTCGCTTCCTCCGTCAACAAATGCCGCGCTGGCTGATTGTGCTGGGCTTGTGCGAGTGCGCGCTGCTCGTGCTCTGTGTCCACTTGGCGATGTATCTTCGCTATTTCAGATCGCCGGCGGAGCTCCAGACCTTTTCCCAGGGCTTGCTGTTGCGCAGCTTTCTCTTTGCGCTGTCCCTGATGGTTGGAATGGCCGCGCTCGGGCTGTACCAGGCGCATGTGCGTGAAACCGCGTTCGGCGTGCTGCTACGGCAGGCGGTCGGCTTCTTGATTGGCAGCATTGTGCTGGTGCTTGTCTACTACGCGATCCCGCAGACCTATATCGGACGCGGCGTATTCGGCCTTTCGTTGCTGTTCGGGCTGCTGGCGGTTTGCGCTTTCCGTATCTGGTTCCTGAGCATGATCGACAGCGAGATGCTCAAGCGCCGCGTCGCGGTATTGGGCGCCGGCCAGAGCGCAACGGCGATCCATCGCTGGCTCAGTGACCCCGGCAATCGACGCACCCTCAACCTGGTCGGCTACATTCCGGTCGGCAGCGATCCGGTTTGCGTTCCGCAGGGCCAATTGCTTTCGATCAATGCATCGTTGTTTCAATGGGCCGCGCAGAACGATGTTGCCGAAATCGTCGTCGGCCCCGATGATCGGCGCGGGGTGTTGCCCATGGAGCAACTGCTCGAATGCAAGCACAACGGCATCGAAGTGACCGATGTCGGCCGCTTCCTCGAACGCGAATCCGGCGAGATCAACCTCGCCGTGTCGCCGTCCTGGCTGGTGTTTTCCGAAGGTTTCCACGCCACCCTGCTGCGCAAGGCGACCAAGCGCGCCTTCGACATCGCCAGCGCCACGGCGGTCCTGCTGTTGACCTGGCCGTTCATGCTGCTGGTCGCGCTGGCGATTCGGTTGGAATCCGGTCGCGGACAGCCGATCCTCTATCGGCAACGCCGCGTCGGCGAGCATGGTCGTGCGTTCCACCTGTACAAGTTTCGCAGCATGCGCACCGATGCCGAGCGTGATGGCGTCGCGCGCTGGGCTTCGACAAACGACGATCGGGTAACACGAGTCGGCCGCTTCATCCGCAAGGTGCGGCTCGACGAACTGCCGCAATTGTGGAACGTGTTGCGCGGTGAAATGAGCTTCATCGGCCCGCGCCCGGAACGCCCCGAATTCGTCGACGGCCTGAACAACAAGATCACCTACTATTCGTTGCGTCATTCGGTGAAACCTGGGCTGACCGGCTGGGCGCAATTGCGCTACCCCTACGGTTCGAGCGAGGAGGATGCCTCGATGAAACTCACCTACGACCTGTTCTACGTGAAGAACCACAGTCTGCGTTTCGACATGATGATCTTCATCCAGACCATCGAAGTCGTGCTGTTCGGACGCGGCGCGCGCTAGGGTTGCCACGCATCGGGCGCTCAAGTGCAACCCATTCGACTGGACCGAACGATGCGGTTTTCGGGACAATCTGCGCGAGATCGTTAGAATTCCCCTTTCCATTGGGGATTCCATCATGCGCATCTGCGTCTACGCCGCATCCAGTCGCCACTGCGACCCGGTCTACATCTCCGCCGCACGCGAACTCGGAGCCACGCTCGCGCGCGCGAACTGCCAGGTAGTTTACGGCGGCGGCGGCGGCGGCCTCATGGGCGCACTCGCTGACGGCGCGCTCGAAGCCGGCGGCGAGGTGATCGGCATCATCCCGCGCTTCATGATCGAGGTCGAATGGCAGCATCCCGGCGTCGCCAACCTCGAAGTCGTCGAGGACATGCGCGAGCGCAAGCACAGGCTGCTGACCGGCTCGGATGCGGTGATCGCGCTGCCCGGTGGCTCGGGCACGCTCGAAGAATTGTTCGAGACCATCACCCTCAAACGCCTCGGCATCTACTTCAATCCGATCGTGCTGCTGAACATCGCGGATTTCTACGCGCCGCTGCAGGCGTTCATGCAGCAGGTCGTGGCTGAGCGCTTCATGAACTACGAACACCTGCAGATGTGGTCGCTGGTCAATACGGTTGCCGAAGCACTGCCGCGCATCTATGCAACGCCGCGCTGGCGCGAGGACGCACGCGCGCATGCGGCGGTGAAGGCCTGACATACCTACTCGAAACGATTGTTCGCGCTGTCGGAGTCCGAGTGTGCCGAACCGCCCTCGGCATCGTCGAGAAATCCCGATGACGACTCGCGCTCATCGCTGCCGCTTCCTGCACGCGGCTGCGCCGCGCTGCGGTCGGCCTGCTTCTGCCAGCGCGTCTTGATCGGATTGGCCGCCTCGGCCGCCTCGGCGCCGGCGAGCAGCGCCGCCTTGCGTTCCTCGGGCAGATCGGCCCAATGGCAATCGGCGAGCGCACCTTCGAGCGCGTAGAGCAGATTGAGGCTGGGTCGAAAACCGGCGCGCTTGACCTTCATGAACGCCTCGACCGCGCCGAGGCGCGTGAGATCGTCCTGGGTACGCACGCCGACCTGGCGCAGCCATGCGGCGGATTTCGGACCGACGTTGCGGATCTTTCCTGTTGTGTCTTTCGCTGCCATCGCTGCTCCCGTTGCCTCAATCGCCGGTCAGCGACTGCAAAAATGTTCTCGCCAGCAACTCCATGCCGGCGCGATCGTCGTCGTCGAAGCGCGCGAGCTCCGGGCTGTCGACATCGAACACGCCAAGCAGCGCTCCGTCGAAGACCAACGGCACGACGATTTCCGACCGTGACGCCGCATCGCAGGCGATATGACCGGGAAACACATTCACGTCGCGCACGACCTGGGTCTGCCGCGTCGACGCGGCCGCACCGCACACGCCCTTGTCGAGCGCGATGCGCACGCAGGCCGGTTTGCCCTGGAACGGGCCGACCACAAGCTCGCTGCCATCGAAGAAGTAGAATCCCGCCCAGTTGAGTCCGGGCAATGCGTTGTAGACCAGCGCGGCGAAATTCGCCGCATTGGCAATGCGGTCGCGCTCCCCATGCAGCAGGCCGCGCGCCTGCTCGGCGAGTTCGGCGTACTGTTCGCGCTTGCTGTCGGATTGAAGTGCGGCGGCGGTGAACATGATTCGTCCGCGGATGGAATCCTTGCATTCTACTCCAGCGCCGTCTTTGCTTCGCCTGCCGATCGATCTATGCTGCGCGCCAGCTTGCACGGACAACCTTCATGCCCGGCCCTCTCCACGATGTGATGCGCATCCGCCGCCCCCAGCCGACGCGGCTGGAAGGCTTCGTCGATGCCTCGTTCGCGTTCGCGGTCACCCTCGTCGTCATCTCGATCGGCCACGTACCGGCCTCGGTCGAGGAAATGCTGACCGCGCTGCACGGCGTGCCGACGTTCGCGGTCTGTTTCCTGCTGATCTCGCGCATCTGGCTTTCGCACCGCGAATGGAGCCGCTGCTACGACCTCGAGGACTCGACCGGCGTGAGCCTGAGCCTGCTGCTCGTCTTCATCGTGTTGTTCTACGTCTATCCGCTGCGCATGCTGTTTGCCCAGATGTTTCTGGGGTTCAGCGGCGGCGGCCTGAGCGACGGTTCGGTCAAGCAACTCGTCACGGTCGAGGAACTGCGTGCGGCCTATCTCGTGTTCGGCCTCGGCTTCGCCGCGATCTCGACGGTGTTCGTGCTGTTGTTCCGCCACGCGCTGCACCATGCCGATGCGATCGGCCTCGCGCGCGCGGAGCGCGCCTACACGCGCATGAAGATCGGCATCTGGATCACGCAGGCAGCGCTGGCGCTGGCATCGATCGCGCTCGCCTGCTGCCTGCCGGCACTCGTTCTCGCCGCGCCCGGGCTCGGCGCAGGGATATTCGCCGCGCCCGGACTCGTCTACGCAACGAATATTTTCTTCGGCCGCATGTGGCGCGCGCGTTGTCGTCGCACCATCGCTGCACTGCCCACCGGCCAGGCATGAGCCACGCGGTCTACGTCACCGGCACCGACACCGGCGTCGGCAAGAGCCTTGCCGCGGCGGCGCTGCTCGCCGCATTCAATGCACGCGGCGTGTGCGCAGTCGGCATGAAGCCGGTCGCAAGCGGCTGCGAACGCACGCCAGCAGGCCTGCACAACGCCGACGCCGAGCTTCTGATCGCGCACAGCGCAGGCGCACCCGCCTATGCGGACGTGAATCCCTACGCCTTCGCCGATCCGATCGCGCCGCACCTCGCCGCGGCCGACGCCGGCATCGAAGTCGACCTGGCGCGCATCGAGGCGGCATTTGCTGCATTGTCCACAAATGCACAATTCCTCGTCGTCGAAGGCGTCGGCGGCTGGATGGCGCCGCTCGGTCCGCGGCTGATGCAGGCCGACCTGGTGCGCGCGTTGCGACTGCCGGTGATCCTGGTCGTCGGCCTGCGCCTGGGCTGCCTCAACCACGCGCTGCTCAGCGCGCGCGCGATCCGCGCCGACGGCGCCGAGTTGATCGGCTGGGTCGGCAGCAGCGTCGATGCACAAATGGCGCGCCGCGAGGACAATCTCGCCACCCTGCGCGAGCGCCTTTCCGTACCCTGCCTCGGCGTACTGGCGCATAGCGCCGCACCCGACCCGACCGCGCTCGCCGTGCATCTCGCCGCGGCTCGCGACCTGCTTTGTTGAAGGCGCATGTCGCATTCCTCACCGAAACAGTTGTCGTGGTGGCCACTCGCATTGACCGCAGTAGCCGGAATCGCCTTCTGCGCCGCCTGCTACTACCCCGGCGCGATGTCACTCGACAGCGCGGTGATCTGGTCGCAGGCACGCGGCGCGCCGAGCACGAACATCTACGGCGCCGGTCTGCGTTGGTTGTGGTGGCTCACCGACAAGTTGTGGACCGGCCCCGGGCCGCTGTTCCTGATCCAACTCGCGCTGCTCTGGAGCGGGCTCGTGCTGGTGGCGCGCGCGCTGGATTGCGGCCTCGTCGCGCGCATCGCCTTCGTGCTTGCGGCGGCGCTGGCGCCGGTCGTGTTCGTCCTGATCGCGCATGTGTGGACCGACGTGATGCTGCTGGCTACGCTCGCGTTCGCCGTCGGCGCGCTGCTGCGCTGGCGCGACGCGCGCGGCGCGGGCTGGCTCGGCGCATCCTGGCTGGCACTCGCGTTCGCGATGACCTTGCGCCACAACGTACTCCCGGCTGCGTTGCCGCTGGCCGCATGGTGCGTCTGGCTGCATCCGCGCGCGATCGCGATCGCGCCGGCCCGGCGGCACGGCGTGATATTCGGCGCCGTATTGGTCCTCGGGCTTGGCCTGCAGGCCATCGGCATGTTGAGCGCGCAGGCCGCACAACGACGCTACACGCTGTGGCCGGCGACCACGATGTGGGATCTGGCTGCGATTTCGCTCGATGCGAACCGGATGCTGTTGCCGCCGGCGACGCACAAACCCGAGCTGAGTCTCGACGACCTGCGCGGCGCCTTCCAGCCCTACTCCAACGTATCGATCTTCACGGCCACCCGCGGCCGCGTGATGGGCCCGTTCTTCCTGCCCGGCGAGGCGGCCGTGACAGAACTGCGCGAAGCATCGCTCGCCGCGATCACCGGCTATCCCGCCGCCTATGTCGCGCAGCGCTGGCGCCTGATCCGCGCGTTGTTTGGCAGCAAGCCGCGCGACTGGCCGCATGAGCTGGTCTACGTCGACGACGAACTCCAGTTCCGTGACAATCCTCCGGTAGCGCCGAATCGCTCGGCACTGCACGCCATATGCATACATTTCGCCGAAGCATTGCGCGACACGAGCGCACTCGCGTCATGGCCGTATCTAGCCCTGAGCCTCTTCGCGCTCGTCTTCGCCTGGCGCCACCGCGCCCGGGCAAACGCGCAGGCCGCGCTCGCCGTGCTCGCCAGCGGCCTCGCCTACGCGGCGCCGCTGCCGCTGATCGCGCCGTCGGCGGAGCTGCGCTATCTCGGCTGGACCTGCCTCGCCGCCGTGGTCGGCGCCGCGCTGGCGCTCACGAGCGGGTTGCAAACACGCACCGAAGCCACTACGTCGAACTGATAGACTCGACAATCCGTAGCAACAGGAGCGGCCCATGCCTGCCTCGAAACAGACGTTCTTTTTCGTCGTGTCCGATCTCGCCAAGGCGCGCGGGCAGGTTCCATCGCTGTCCTACAGCGGCAATTCATCCGAGAGCTTCGCTGCGCAGTTGCAGGCCGCGCTGCGCGAGCCGGGGCTGTGGGAGCGCTGGCGCTCGATGCAGCCCGATCCCGATGCGGTCGATCCGCTGCTCGGCGCGAGCGATCCACAGGCCGTGGTCGAGGCGCATCAGGCCGACCTGCACTGCGACGTGAAAATCACGACGGTGCTGCCGCACGCGGTGCTCAAGCACCGGCTCGGTCTTTTGATCGGCGCGAACTGGACGCTGCGGGACGTGAGCGCGGCATAGAGAGTGCACGATGAATCGAATGCCGGCGGCGCCGGCATGCCGAAGACGTAGGCCGAACGGCACATGACCATCGCTTCGCAACATCGCTACGCTGCGCGCTCACCGCGCGCCTGTGCGTGTGTTTTTCCCTTCATCGCCAATCTATACGGGGACATCCCACCATGCTTCGACTACAACCGATCGTTCTCGCCATGAGCATCGCTTTCGCCGCCCACGCGCAAACGCCGCAGAAACCCGCCGACCCGGCCAAGGCCGCCGCGACCGCGACCGCGGTCAACCCGTTCTTCGCCGCGAGCACGCTGCAATACCAGGCACCGCCGTTCGACAAGATCCACGACGCCGACTACGCGCCAGCGTTCGACGAAGGCATGAAGGAGCAACTCGCCGAGGTTGACAAGATCGCCAACCAGGCCGACGCGCCGACCTTCGACAACACGATCGTCGCCATGGAAAAAACCGGCGCGACGCTGACGCGCGTATCCAAGGTGTTCTTCGCGTTGGCGCAGGCGAACACGAACGACGACATGCAGAAGATCCAGGAAGACTTCGCGCCCAAGCTCGCCGCGCATCAGGACGCGATCTTCCTCAACGCCAAACTCTATGCGCGCGTGAAGAAACTCTACGACAGCCGCGAATCGCTGGGCGGCGATCCCGAATCTCGGCGCCTGCTCGACCGCTACCATCTCGCCTTCGTGCGCGCGGGCGCGGAGCTGTCCGCTGCCGACCAGGCCAAGCTCAAAGAGTTGAACAAGGAAGAATCCTCGCTGTCGACCGCGTTCCAGCAGAAGCTGCTCGCCGCGACCAAGGGCGGCGCGCTCGTGGTCGGCGACAAGGCGCAACTTGCCGGTCTCGACGACGGCGATCTCGCCGCCGCGCTCGAAGCGGGCAAGAGCCGCAAGCTCGATGGCAAGTACGTAGTCGCGCTGCAAAACACGACCCAGCAGCCGGCGCAGGAATCGCTGACCGATCGCGCCACACGGGAGAAGCTGTTCAAGGCTTCGATCGATCGCGCCGAGCATGGCGATGCGAACGATACGCGCGCCACGATCCAGCGTCTCGCCGAACTGCGCGCACAGAAGGCCAAGCTGCTCGGCTACAAGTCCTATGCCGATTACAGTCTCGCCGATCAGATGGCGAAGACGCCGGACAACGCGATCAAGCTGATGACCGGCATCGTCCCTGCCGCGGTGGCCAAGGCCAAGGACGAGGCTGCCGGCATGCAGAAGCTCGTCGATGCCCAGAAGGGCGGCTTCAAGCTCGCGCCATGGGACTGGCAGTTCTACTCCGAACAGGTGAAGAAGAAGGACTACGACCTCGACCAGAACGAAATCAAGCAGTACTTCGAGATCGACAACGTGCTGCAGAACGGCGTGTTCTTCGCCGCGAACAAGCTCTACGGAATCAGTTTCAAGGAGCGCCACGACCTGCCGGTCTACCAGCCCGACGTGCGCGTGTTCGAAGTGTTCGACGCCGACGGCAAGTCGATGGCGTTCTTCTACGCCGACTATTTCAAGCGCGACAACAAGGCCGGCGGCGCATGGATGGACAGCTTCGTCGACCAGAACACCCTGCTCGGCACGCATCCAGTCATCTTCAATGTCTGCAATTTCACCAAGCCCGCACCGGGCCAGCCCGCGCTGATCAGCCACGACGACGTGATCACGATGTTCCACGAGTTCGGCCACGCGCTGCACGGCCTCTTCTCGAACGTGAAGTATCCGTATCTGGCCGGCACCAATGTGCCGCGCGACTTCGTCGAGTTTCCCTCGCAGTTCAACGAACACTGGGCCGACGAGCCGAGCGTGTTCGCGAACTACGCAAAACACTACCAGACCGGCGCGCCGATGCCGGAAGAATTGATCGCCAAGATCAAGCGCGCCGGCACCTACGGCCAGGGCTTCGCCACCACCGAATACCTCGGCGCGGCGTTGCTCGACCAGGCCTGGCACAGCCTGCCTCCGAGTGCGGCCAAGCAGGACGTCGACAAGTTCGAGGCCGCCTCGCTCAAGCGCTACCACGTCGACTACGCACTGGTGCCCCCGCGCTACCGCACGAGCTACTTCGCCCATATCTGGGGCGGCGGCTATTCCGCCGGATACTATGCCTACCTGTGGACGGCCGTGCTGCGCGACGATGCGTGGTATTGGTTCAAGGAGCACGGCGGCATGACCCGCGAGAACGGCCAGCGCTTCCGTGACATGATCCTTTCGCGAGGCGGCACCAAACCCGCCGACGAACTCTATCGCGCGTTCCGCGGGCGCGATCCGAGTGTCGAGCCGCTGCTGGAAGTGCGTGGGCTCAAAACCGCGACGAGCGCCAAAGCGAAGTAAACTTCCGCCACCAAGCCACACCCGTCGCGCCGCTCTGCGGCGCGACTTTTTTGCAGGAGGCCATTGCATGCCACGCATTCGACCGATTCTCGCCAGCCTGATCGTCGCGCTCGCCTCGTCGTGCTCGACGATGGCGGACAAACCCGCGCACTCGGCAAAGGAAGTCGCCAACGACATCACCGATCCGTTGACCGGCAATCCATTCGCCGAACCCAGCAAGCTGCCGTTCGAGGCGCCGCCGTTCGACAAGATCCGCGACGGTGATTTCCAGCCCGCGATCGAGGAAGGCATGCGCCGCCAGATCGCGGAAGCGAAACGCATCGCAGACAATCCGCAGCCGGCGACGTTCGACAACACCCTGGTCGCGCTGGAGAAGACAGGCGCGCTGCTGACGCGCGTGAACCGCGTGTTCTCCGCGCTCGCGCAGGCGAACACGAACGACATCCTGCAGCGCGTGCAGAAGGAAGAGGCACCCAAGCTCGCCGCGCACAGCGATGCGATCTTTCTCGATGCCAAGCTGTTCGCGCGGGTGAAGTCGGTCTACGACAGGCGCGCCGGTCTCGGCCTCGACGCCGAATCGCTGCGCCTGACCGAACGTTACTACCGCCTGTTCGTACGCGCCGGCGCGCTGCTTTCGGCGGCCGATCAGGAACGGCTGCGCGGCTACAACAAGGAATTGTCCTCGCTGTCCACCGAATTCCGCAGCAAGCTGCTCGCCGCGACCCGCGCCGGCGCGCTCGTCGCCGACAACAAGGACGAACTGGCAGGCCTCGACGACGCCGAACTCGCCGCCGCGCTCGAGGCCGGGCGCGCACGCATGACTCCGGGCAAGTACGTCATCCCGCTGCAGAACACGACGCAGCAGCCGGCGCTCGCCTCGCTGAAGAAGCGCGAAACGCGCGAGAAGCTTTTCAATGACTCGATCACTCGCGCCGAGCAACACGACGACAACGACACGCGCAAGACGATCACGCGTCTCGCCGAACTGCGCGCCGAGAAGGCGAAACTGCTCGGCTACGACACCTGGGCGGCCTATGTGCTCGACGACCAGATGGCGAAAACACCCGAGCGCGCGATCAAGTTGCTGACCGACATGGCACCCGCCGCAATCGACAAGGCCAGGGGCGAAGCGCGCGAGATGGAGAAGCTGGCGAAGAAGGACGGCATCCGCTTCAGGCCCTGGGATCTGCAGTACTACTCGCCCGGCGCGAAGAAGGAAGGCGGCGCCCTGCAGCCGTGGGACTGGCAGTACTACGCCGAGCAGGTGAAGAAGAAGAACTACGACCTCGACCAGAACGAGATCAAGCAATACTTCGAGCTCGACAACGTACTGCAGAACGGCGTGTTCTTCGCCGCGAACAAGCTCTATGGCATCACCTTCAAGGAGCGCAAAGACATCCCCGTCTACCAGCGCGACGTGCGTGTGTTCGAGGTGTTCGACGCCGACGGCACCTCACTGGCGCTGTTCTACGCCGACTACTTCAAGCGCGACAACAAGGCCGGCGGGGCGTGGGCGACTGCGTTCGTCGGCCAGTCCGGGCTGCTGGACTCGAAGCCGGTCATCACCAACACCTGCAACTTCACCAAACCGGCACCGGGCCAGCCCGCGTTGCTCAGCCATGACAACGTGATCACGATGTTCCACGAGTTCGGCCACGCGCTGCACGGCATGTTCTCGAACGTGAGATATCCGCTGCTCGGCGGCACCAGCGTGCCGCGCGACTTTGTCGAATTTCCTTCGCAGTTCAACGAGCACTGGGCCGACGAGCCAAGCGTGTTCGCCAACTACGCCAAACATTACCAGAGCGGTGCGCCGATGCCGCAGGAACTGGTCGCGAAGATCAGCAAGGCAGGTACCTACGGCCAAGGTTTCTCGACCACCGAGAACGTCTCTGCCGCCCTGCTCGACATGGCCTGGCATACCTTGCCGCGATCGATGACCATCGTCGACAACGTCGACGCGTTCGAACGCAGCGCGCTGCGCAAGTACGCGGTCGACTATCCGCTCGTGCCGCCGCGCTATCGCACGAGCTATTTCGCCCATATCTGGAGCAACGGCTACGCAGCCGGCTACTACTCCTACCTGTGGACCGCGGTGCTGCGCGACGACGCGTTCTACTGGTTTCGCGAACACGGCGGCATGACCCGCGAAAACGGTCAGCGCTTCCGCGACATGGTGCTCTCACGCGGCGGCACCGAGCCAACCGACGCGCTCTACCGTGCCTGGCGCGGCCGTGATCCCAGCGTCGAGCCGCTGCTCGAGGTGCGCGGGCTCAAGTCGACGAAGCCGACCCAGCCTGCGGACAGGTCCGGCCGTTGACCCTGGGCACAAAGCCATGAAACGCGACGGGCCGGCCGAGAGCCGGCCCCATATTCTGCGAACCGGACCGACATGATCGTCAACACGCCCGCCAGCTTCCTCGCGGCACTCGAACACCTGCCGCCACTGCCTGACGCACGCGTCACCGCGCAAGCGGCGTTTCTGGTCGCCCCCGCCAGCGCGGAACTTGCGGCCGAATCCGCGAGCGACAACCGCTACATGCAAATGCAGGCGCAGTTCGATGCGGTGCGCGCGCTGGCCCAGCATGCCGCGCTCGCCACCGCCTTGCGCGCGGATTGCCCGGTCATCAGCTTCCCCGGCGATGCCACGATGCCGGATGCAATGTTTCCCAACAACGTGTTCGCGACCGCGCCAGGCAGATACATCGTTGGCCGGATGCGGCACCCGATGCGACAGCGCGAGGCGGAGCGCAGTGACATTCGCGCGTTTTTCCGCGACACGCTCGGCCGCAGCGAAACCGATCTCTCGCGACGCAACGATTGCGTCGCCGAGCTGACCGGATCGCTGGTGATCGATCACCAGCGCGGGATCGGCTACTGCGGCTTGAGCGAACGTTGCGATCCGGCCGGCGCGCACGCGATGCACGAAGCATTCGGTTTGCGCCTGACTTTCTGTTTCGAGCTCCAGGACTCCGAGTACCACACCAACGTGGTGATGGCTTCACTGGCCGGACGCGCAGCCATCCTTGCTGCGGACGGCTTCCGCGATCCGGCGGTACCGCACGCGATCGCCCGCGCTTACCGCGAACGTGTGCTCTGGCTGTCGCCGGAGCAGAAGCGCGCCTACGCCGGCAACGCGATCACGCTGTCGCCGGATCGGGTGTGGATGAGTGCCGGCGGCGCGGCATCGCTGAAGTCGACACAACGCCAGACGTTGGCGGATTGGGGTTTCGCGATCGGCGAAGCGCGGCTCGACGAAATCGAAAAAGCCGGCGGCAGTCTGCGCTGCTGCGTCGGCGAGATCTTCTGAACGAGACGTTCGCTCAATACGCGAACTCGCGGAACAGCGGATCGACATTGCCCTGCCACGGTCCGTGGAACAGCTCCAGCTTGCGCTCCGCGGGCGTCTGATTCGCCTCGACGTATTCGATCAGCGGTTCGATGAAAACCGCCTCGCTGGCGCCGGTCGAATTGCGCTGGTTGCGCCGGGCGAGGCCCTGGCCTGAAATCTTCAATGCTTCGCGCGCGAGGTCGCGCACGCTGCCGTTGCGAAACGGAAGCTTGAGTGCATGCTTCGGCACGCCGTCGCGCAAGGCGTGGCGCTCGCTCATGCTGAAATCCTTGACCAGATCCCATGCGGCGTCGAGCGCAGTCTGGTCGTAGAGCAGGCCGACCCAGAACGCGGGCAGCGCGCACAGCCGGCCCCAGCGCCCGCCGTCGGCACCCCGCATTTCCAGATATTTCTTCAGCCGCACCTCGGGAAAGGCCGTGGTCATGTGATCGGCCCAGTCCTTCATCGTCGGCCTGACGCCGGGCAGTTCGGCGAGATCGCCCTGGATGAATTTCCGGAATGATTTCCCGGCGAGGTCGATGTACTTGCCGTCGCGATAGGAAAAGTACATCGGCACGTCGAGCAGGTAGTCGACATAGCGCTCGTAGCCGAAGCCGTCCTCGAAGACGAAGTCGAGCATGCCGGTACGGCCGGGGTCGGTGTCGGTCCAGATATGCGAGCGGTAGCTCAGGTATCCGTTCGGCTTGCCTTCGGTGAACGGCGAGTCGGCGAACAGCGCGGTCGCGACCGGCTGAAGCGCGAGCGAGACGCGGAATTTCTTCACCATGTCCGCTTCGTCGGCGAAGTCCAGGTTCACCTGCACCGTGCAGGTGCGCGTCATCATGTCGAGGCCGAGCTTGCCGACCTTGGGCATGTAGTCGCGCATGATGCGGTAGCGGCCCTTCGGCATCCACGGCATCTCCTCACGCCGCCACTTCGGCTGGAAACCCATGCCGAGAAAGCCGAGCTGTAGCTCATCGGCGACTTCTTTCACTTCGCGCAAATGGCCGCTGACTTCTTCACAGGTCTCGTGGATCGTTTTCAGCTGGCCGCCGGAGAGTTCGAGCTGGCCGGCGGGTTCGAGCGTGATCGAGCCGTCGCCGCGCGCAAGCGCGATCACGTTGGTTGCGCCGTCGACGGTCTCGCTGATCGGCGCCCAGCCGAAGCGCGTCAAGCCGTTGAGCATCGCGCCGATACCTCGTGGGCCGTCGTACGCGGGCGGGCGCAGGTCGTCGAGGCGGAAGCCGAACTTTTCATGCTCGGTGCCGATGCGCCACGCTGCGGGAGCGCGCGCGCCGGCGGCGATGTAGTCCACGAGCTGCTCGCGGCGTTCGATCGGGGTTTCTTTTACCGCGCTGGGTCCGGACATGGGTTTGCTCGTGTTTTTTGCCGTCATTGACTCGCCGCATCCGCGGCTCGCACTTCGTGCCATTCGCTAATGTTTGCTTCGGCCGCCTGTCTTCGCAGTCGGCGAAAGCCGGAATCCATCTTGATCTCGTTTTGCGAGATCAAAAGATGAAAAAGACGTAAGGGCATTCCCGCGTTCGCGGAGATGACGCAAGATGTAGGGGCTGGGCAGTGGAATAAAAGACCTCGCCAACCGCAAGAAACTGACGCCGAGACGTCTCAGGACCGGGACAGCAGCGCGGCCAGCGCGCCACGCGCTTCGTCGAGGCCGGTCTTGGCCTGCGCGGAAAACAGCTGCGCGCTCGCCGTGTATCCCGCGGCGGCGATCTCCTTGCGCACCGCGGCCAGCGTGCGCGCCGCCTCGCCGCGACCGAGCTTGTCGGTCTTGGTCAGCAGCACGTGGCAGGCGAGGCCGATATCGTTGCAATAGGCAAGCATCTGCCGGTCGAATTCCTTGAGCGGGTGGCGGCTGTCGACGATCAGCACAACGCCGCGCAGCGACTCGCGCTCGCGCAAATAGGCATCGATCACGCGCCGCCATTTGTCGCGCATCGCCTCGGGCACCTTGGCGTAGCCGTAGCCCGGCAGGTCGACGAGGCGGCCCCCGTCGGCCAGCGCGAACACGTTGAGGAGCTGGGTGCGGCCCGGCGTCTTCGAGGTGCGCGCAAGGCCCGACTGGTCGCAGATTGCATTGAGCGCACTCGATTTGCCCGCGTTCGAGCGCCCGGCGAAGGCGATCTCTGCGCCCGAATCCGCCGGCAGCTGGCGCGGTTCAGCGGCGCTGGTGAGGAAAGCCGCGCTGCGGAAAGGGTTGTGCTTCATCGTTGCTGGTCCAGGCGTTTGACCGCCGCCGAGTGCGGCTGAGATAATTTGCCGATTGTGCCGCAGCCGGCGCGGAAAAGGCTGCTCCCGTGGCAAACGTTGCGATTTTCTCGGAGTGAAGGGTATGAGCTTTCGGTACGTGGTAGGCATGGCGGTCCTGCTCGGCGCAGGCGTGGCGCAGGCCGTGGACAAACCCATCGTGGGCGATGCGACCGCGGGTGCGGCCAAAGCTGCCACCTGCGGCGCCTGCCACGGCGCCGACGGCAACCCGGCGATGTCGCAGTATCCGAAGCTGGCCGGCCAGGGCGAAGCCTACACCGCACGCCAGGTCGAGCTGATGAAGAGCGGCAAGCGCCAGAACGCCGTCATGATGGGTTTCATCGCCAACATGTCGACGCAGGACATGCACGACATCGGCGCGTTCTACGCGACCAAGACCTCGCTGCCCGGCGTTGCCGACACCAAACTCGTCGAGCGCGGCCAGGCGCTGTACCGCGGCGGCAACGCCGACACGCACACGCCCGCCTGCATGGCCTGCCACGGGCCGGACGGGCGCGGCAATCCGGGCGCGGTCTACCCGCAGCTCGGCGGCCAGTACGCCGACTACACCAGCGCCAAGCTCAAGGCGTTCCGCGACGGCCAGGGCTTCAGCGACGACGAGCACGGCAAGATCATGACCGCGGTGGCCAAGCCGCTGACCGACGCCGACATCGCCGCGCTCGCCAGCTACATCGAAGGCCTGCATGCGGCGGCGGCGAAGACCGCGGAAGTCGCCAAGTAGCCTTCCCGTCCCGCCGGAGCGGGCGGTGGTGGAAACTTTCCGCGCCGGCAGGCGTCATTCTTCGATGGCACCGCCGGTCGTTGTCGGCGGTGCCATTTTCGTATTGCTGCATAGGAGTCTTCCATGTTCTCCCGCTTGCTGATCGTCGCCGCTACCTTCCTCGCCCCGCTCGCCCAGGCGCAGGGGGTCACCGCCGCGCAATGGAAGGAGGGCACGCACTATTTCCTCGTGGAACCGGCGGTACCCAGCGAGTCGGACACCGGCAAGATCGAGGTTACCGAGGTGTTTTCCTACGGCTGCCCGGCCTGCAACTTCTTCAATCCGACGATGATGAAGCTGAAGAAGTCGTTGCCACCGAATGCCGTGATGACCTACGTGCCTGCCTCGTTCAATGCGAACGAGGACTGGCCGATGTTCCAGCGCGCCTACCTCACCGCACAGACGCTCGGCATCGCCGAGAAGTCGCACGAAGCGATGTTCGACGCAGTGTGGAAACCGCATGCGCCGCTGGCAATCATGAATGCGGACGGCCGCACGCTGAAGAATCCGCTGCCGTCGATCGAGGACGCGGCCAAGTTCTATGCGCAGTACGGGATCAAGGCCGAGGATTTCGTCGGCACCGCGAACTCGTTCGCGATCAATGCGAAGATGAAGCGTGCCGACGCGTTCCTCAAGGCGACGCTGACGGACTCGACGCCGACGCTCGTCGTCGGCGGCAAGTACCGCTTCACGCCGGGCTCGGCAGGTGGCGAAGACAAGGTCCTGCCGCTCGCGCAATACCTGATCCAGCTGGCCGCAAGCGGCAAGTAAGCCGCATCCTACCGCACGCCCCATCCGGAACCGCCATGTTCAAACGCCTCGTCTTCCTGCTCCTCGCCCTGCTTGCGGTGTCGGCCTGCACCGACGACAAGGCCGCTACCGCCGCCACGGCTACCGCCTCCGCCACAGCCAAACCGGCGGCGGCCGCCGCACCCGCGCGCGACTGGCAACTCGGCACCGATTATTCCCTGATCGACCCGCGCGTGCCGACGACAACCGGCGACAAGGTCGAGGTGGTCGAGGTGTTTTCCTACGCCTGTCCTCATTGCGCGCATTTCCAGTCGACGATGGATGAGTTGAAGGCGAAACTGCCGGCAACTGCACAGATCGTGCTCGTCCCGGCCGTGTTCAATCCGCAGTGGGAACCGTTCGCGCGCGCGTTCTACACCGCGCGTTCGCTCGGCGTGCTCGACAAGACGCACGCTGCGCTGTTCGAGGCGCTGCATACCCAGCACCGGCCGCTGTATTCGATCGATTCGCTGGCGAATGATTTCTACGTCAGCTACGGCGTCGACCCGAAGAACTTCCTCGGCACCGCGGACTCGTTCGTCGTCGACAGCCAGATCGCGAACGGCAACGACCTCGTCAAGCGGTGGGGTGTCAGTTCGACGCCGACCCTGGTCATCAACGGCAAGTACCGCATCGAGATGAGTTCAGAGAAAAAGATCGGGCCGAACGAGGCGCTCGAGATCGCGCTGATGCTGGTCAAGCAGGAAGCCGCAGCGAAGAAGTAGCGCGTGCCGCACGCCAACCCGGTCGCGCGGCTTGCGGTTGTCGCGCTCGCGCCTTAGGCTCGCCGTGTGTCCGCCGTCACTGCAAATCCCGCCGAAAAATCCGCCGCAAGCTCGCGTCTGAAGCTGATCAGCTGCAACATCCTTGCCGGCGGCAGCGTGCGCAAATACCGCCACTACGTCACCGAAGGCTGGAAGCAGGTGCTGCCGATGCGCAGCAAGCGCGAGAACCTGGACCGCCTCGCCAACCTGCTCGCCGGCTTCGACATCGTCGGCCTGCAGGAGGCCGATGCGGGTTCGCTGCGTTCCGGTTTCCTCAACCAGACCGAATACCTCTCCGAGCGCGCCGGCTTCCCCTATTGGAGCCACCAGCCGAACCGCAAGATCGCCCGGTTCGCGGCCTCGAGCAACGGCCTGCTCACGCGTCTCAAGCCAGCCGAAGTGCGCGACTACGCCTTGCCCAGCCGCATTCCGGGCCGCGGCGCGATGTGGACGCGCTTCGACCTCGGCGGCGAGGAATTGATCGTCGTCGTCGTCCATCTCTCGCTCGGGCCGCAGGCGCGCGCGCGTCAGCTCGGCTTCATCGCCGACCTGATCTGGTCGAGCCCGCACGCGGTACTGATGGGCGACTTCAACTGCGCGCTCGACAGCCCCGAGATGATCCAGCTGCGGCGGCGCACCGGATTGACCCCCGGACGCGACGTGCCACCGACATTTCCGAGCTGGCGTCCACGTCGCGCGATCGACCACATCCTCGTCTCGGAAAAGATGGAAATCGATAAATTGTATACTTTACCGCACGCCGTGTCGGACCACCTGCCGATCGCGGCCGAGATCCGCCTGCCGGCACCGCTGCGCCTGCCCGCCGCACGATGAATTGAGCGCAAGATGAAGATGTTCGCCTTCACCACCCTCGCCGCCTCTTTCCTCATTGCCGCAATCGCGCATGCCGATACCGCGGAATTGACCCGCCAGCGCGGGCAGTTCCCCGCGGTCTGGGAGCTGGCCAAGCGTGACCCGACCGGGAGTTGGGCCAAGCTCGCCGCCGGGCTGGAAAGCTATCCGCTGTACCCCTACCTCGGCCTCGCCTCGCTGCAGCGGCGAATCAAGGAGGCCAGGCCCGAGGAGGCCGAGGCTTTCGTCAAGGCCTGGCCCGATTCGCTGCCGGCAACGCTGCTGCGCGAAGCGTTCCTGCCGGAACTCGCGAAGCGGCAGGACTGGAAGAGCTACCTCGCGCTCTACGATGCCGGCACGAAGAACCGCGAGCTGCGCTGCCGCGCGCTGCAGGCGAAGCTCGCGCTGGGCCAGAAGATCGACTTCGCTCAGGATTTCCAACCGATCTGGCTCAGCGCGAGCGACCTGCCCGATGCCTGCGATGCCGCGACCAGTTGGGCGCGCAGCCAAGGCAAGCTGACGCCGGCACTGATCTGGCAGCGCATCGATCTCGCCGCGACCAAGGCCACCCATGCCGCCGTCGTCGCCGCGCTGGCAACGCAACTCGACGGCACGGACAGGACCGCGGCCGAGCATATCGCGCTGGCGCTGCGCGATCCCGCCACCGCGCTCAGGCAGGCGGGCACCTGGCCCGATACGCCGCGCTCGCGCGACGCGGTCGCGATTGCCGTCGAACGCCTCGCGAAACGCGACGCCGACGCGGCCGCGGAAAAGTGGGACGCGGTGCGCGGCCAGTTCCACTTCGACAAGGCACAGCAAGGCCGCGCACTGCGCGCGATCGCGCTGTATCGCGCGTCGAGCTATTCGCCCGACGCTCTCGCGCGCCTGAGCGCGTTGCCCGCCGACCTCGCCGACGACGCAACGCGCGAATGGCGCGTGCGCTCCGCGCTCGCCGCAGGCGACTTCAAGGCCACGCTCGCCGCGCTCGACATAATGCCGCCGGCGCAGCGCGACGACGCCCGCTGGCGCTATCTGCGCGGGCGCATGCTGGCCAAGCTCGGGCGCAAGGACGAAGCGAACGCGGTGTTCCGCACGCTCGCCGCCGAAGCGAACTTCTTCGGCTTTCTCGCCGCCGACCAGATCGACTCGGGCTACACGATCTGCAGTTCCGAGCTGCCCGCGGACAAAAGCGCCGACACCGCGCTGCGCAAGGACAGCAATCTCGCGCGCGCACTCGAGTTCTTCGCGATCGACCGCCTTGCCGAGGCACGGCGCGAATGGGACTTTGCGCAGAACGGGCTCGATGCCGGGCAGCGCCGTCAGGCGATCGTGCTCGCCGCGAAGCTGGGCTGGATCGATCGCGCCGTATACGCATTCAACCAGGGCGAGGACATGCGCCTGTACACGCTGCGCTTTCCGCTGGCGCGCCGCGAACAGATCGTGCGCGACGCGAAGGACGGCGACATCGAGCCGGCCTGGGCCTATGCGATCATCCGCGCGGAAAGCGCGTGGACCACCGACGCGAAATCCGGCGCGAATGCCTACGGCCTGATGCAGCTGCTGCCCGGCACGGCCGCCAAAGTGGCCAAGGTCAACGGGCTCGATTACAGCGGCGCTGCGAGCCTGTTCGATCCCGACGTCAACATCGCGCTCGGCACGCGCTATCTCGGCGAAGTCGCCGCGCGCTTCGACGGCAGTCCCTGGCTCGGCAGCGCGGCCTACAACGCGGGCCCTGCCGCGGTCGACAAGTGGGTCGCGGCGCGCGACACGCTCGATCCGGATTTCTTCATCGAGACGATCCCGTACAAGGAAACCCGCGAATACGTCTCGCGCGTGCTCGCCTTCAGCGTGATCTACGACTGGCGCCTCAACGGCTCGACGCTGCCGATTTCCTCGCGCCTGCCGCGCATCGGCCAGGCCTACGAGCCACCCGGAGACAAAGTCGCGCGCAAGGCGGTGGTGTGTCCTGCGACGAAATCCGCCGCCGCAGAATCCGCCGCCGTGCCGCCACCCAGCCCTGCACCGGCACAATCGAAGGCGCAATGAGCTCTTCCCCGGAAGGGAAAGGCGCAAGCGCGCGACGTCTACCCGGCATAATGCGCGCATGAAAACCTACCTCGTCGGCGGCGCCGTGCGCGACCGCCTGCTCGGCATCGCGGTGAAGGATCGCGACTACGTCGTCGTCGGCGCCACGCCCGAGGATCTGCTGCATGCCGGTTATCAGCCGGTCGGCAAGGATTTTCCGGTGTTCCTGCATCCGCAGACGCACGCGGAGTACGCGCTCGCGCGCACCGAGCGCAAGACCGGGCGCGGCTACCACGCCTTCGCCTTCCATACCGATCCGGGGGTGACGCTCGAAGACGACCTGCGCCGCCGCGATCTGACGATCAACGCGATCGCCGAAGACGGACACGGTACGCTGATCGATCCGTTCGGCGGCGTGCGCGATCTCGAGGCGAAGATCCTGCGCCACGTCTCGCCCGCGTTCGCCGAGGACCCGGTGCGCGTGCTGCGCGTCGCGCGCTTTGCCGCGCGCTATGCCGTCCGCGGCTTCCGCGTCGCCGACGAAACCCTCGCCCTGATGCGTGGCATGGTCGCCGACGGCGAAGTCGATCATCTCGTGCCCGAGCGCGTCTGGGCGGAGACGCAGAAAGCGCTGACCGAGCGTACGCCGAGCGCGTTCCTGCGCGCGCTGCGCGACTGCGCTGCGCTGCGCGTGCTGTTCCCCGAGATCGATGCGCTCTACGGCGTGCCGCAGCGCGCCGAGTTCCACCCGGAAATCGACGCGGGTATCCACACCGAGATGGTCGTCGACATGGCCGCACGTCTCGCGCCGGGCGACGCGCTGGTCGGCTGGTGCGCGCTCGTGCACGATGTCGGCAAGGCGCTGACGCCGCGGGAGGTGCTGCCCAAGCATATCGGCCACGAGCATCGCGGCCTTGCGCTTGTGGCCGCGGTGAGCGCGCGCTACAAGGTGCCGGCCGAATACGCAGCGCTGGCCGGACTCGTCTGCAAGCTGCACCTGCTCGCCCACACCGCGCTCGAATTGAAGCCCGCAACTGTGCTCGGCCTGTTCGAACAGCTCGACGCGTTGCGCCGCCCCGAGCGCGTGGAATCGTTTCTGATCGCCTGCGAAGCGGACAAGCGCGGACGTCTCGCGCAAAGCGAATCCGCCTATCCGCAGGGTGTTTTTCTGCGGCGTGCGTTTGCTGCGGCGAGCACCATCCGCGCCAAGGAATTCGTCGACCGCGGCCTGCACGGCCCGGCGATCGGCGCGGCGATGCGCAAGGCGCGCATCGAGGCGATCGCGGCGCTCTAGCGCCGCAGCACCATCACGCGGAATTTCTCGCCCATCTCACCCGGCAAGGTCAGCGCTTTGACCTGTTGCGCCAGCGCGTAGCGTGCGGCTTCGTCCGCTGTCGCGGCGTGGGCGTGGGCGAACACCTCGCCGAGCCCGTTCGCGATCAGGAACTGCGCCTGTGTCGCATGCTCGGCCACGCGCCATCCGGCTGCTTCGCCCGCGTGCGCGAGCGCATCGAAATCGACCCAGGCCGTGATGTCCTGCAGGCCCGGCAGGATCAACGGATCGTCGTGCGCGCGATGGCGGTAGTGGCAGCGCAACGTGCCACTGCGGCGTGCGCGATCGTGGTATTCGCCATGCGCGTAGCCGTAGTCGATGAACCATGCGCTGCCGCGTTCGAGTGTGCGCGTCACTTCGTCCAGCCACGGATCGAGCAAGGTACAGACCTCGGAAAGGTACGGTCGCGGCAGGCTCGCGAATCGATCGCCGAGCGCGCGTTCGACGGCGGAGCGCAATCCTGCGTCGGCGTCGATCTCCCGCCAGACGCATCGTCCCCGTGCATCGACACCGACGGCGCGCGCGAACAGCCCTTCTTCGCGCAGCGCGAACGCGCGCACCGGCAATGCATCGATGACTTCGTTGGCCACGAGCGCTCCGCGCCACGGTGCCGCCGGGGGTGCATCGAGCCATGCGATGCGGTCGAAGAGATGGGCGCAGCGCGCCAGCAACGCGTTTCGCTGGCGCGCGCGCAGATCGGCGCTGCGTTCGAGCAGGCGGTAGCGCTCCGGCAAGACGCCAAGGCGTTCGAGTTCGAGCAGCAGCTCCACGGCAAGAGCGCCGCTGCCGGGACCGAGTTCGACAATGTCACCGCCACCGGCGAGTTCTGGCGCCAGCGCGCGCGCCAGGCAGCGCGCGAAGACGAAGCCGAGTTCCGGCGCGGTGACGAAATCGCCGGCGGCGCCGAATTTGGTCGTACCGGCGCTGTAGTAGCCGAGTCCCGGCGCGTACAGGACAAGCTCCATGTAGCGCGCGAAGTCGAGCGCGCCGCCGGCCTGCGCGATTTCCGCACGGATCAGCGCCGCGAGGCGCTCGCTGTGCGCGCGCGCTTCGGCGGAGGGTTCGGGCAATTCGACGCGCATGCGGGCGTTGTGGAAGAATCGGAAACGAATGGCCGCGCAGCATAGCGCGAGCGGCGAGGGACGGCGAATGGATACGAAACGCAGAGTCGTGCTGATCACCGGCGCCGCCAAACGCATCGGCGCCACGATCGCGCGTGCGCTGCACGCGGCCGGCTACGACCTTGCCCTGCACTATCGCCACTCGCGCGGCGAGATGGACACGCTGCTCGCCGAACTTGAGGCGTCGCGCCCAAACAGCACCCTCGCCGTGTGCGCGGAGCTGGCCGACATCGAACACCTGCCGCGCCTCGTCGACGCCAGCCTCGCGCGCTACGGCCGCCTCGACGGCCTCGTCAACAACGCCTCTGCGTTCTATCCGACGCCGATCGGTACGGTCAGCGTCCCGCAGTGGAACGAGTTGTTCGCGAGCAATGCACAGGCGCCATTCTTCCTCGCCCAGGCCGCCGCACCACATCTGAAAAGCGTGCGCGGCAGCATCGTCAGCATTGCCGACATCTATGCACAGCGCCCGCTGGCACGCCACCCGGTCTACTCGATGGCCAAGGCCGCGCTGGTGGCGATGACGCGCGCGCTCGCGCGCGAACTGGCGCCCGAAGTGCGCGTCAATGCCATAGCGCCGGGGGCGATCCTCTGGCCTGAATCGGGCAAGCCTTACACCGACCAGACCGAACTGATCGCGCACACACCGCTCGCGCGCACGGGCACACCCGAGGACGTCGCCACCGCCGCGCTCTTCCTGCTGCGCGATGCGAAGTTCACGACCGGGCAGGTGCTCAATGTCGACGGCGGGCGCGATCTCGTCATCTAGCCGCTTTCTCAGCCACGGGAAATACCGCCGCCCTACTTCGACTGGAACGCATTCGTGATCAGCACGCGGTCGAAACCGGGGCTGGCAGCGCCTTCCTCGGCATAGCGATAGATCGCTGCGGCATAGATGCCCTGCAATGCCGCCTGCACGAGCGCGAGCAACATGACCGCGAACACAAGCAGTGCGATCACGACGCCTATGGCGACGGCCGAATGCGAGCCGGCCGCGGCGATGACGAGCAAACCGCCGAACAGGATCACGACGACACTCAGCAGGCCGAAGACGACACCGATGCCGGCATTGCCGATCAGATTCTCGCCCCAGGTGCGCTTGAGCAATTCGACGCTGCGTTTGACCGCATCGACCGGCCCGAGATCGCTGTTGACGAGGACCGGCACGACGAGAAACGTCGCCAGCGACCAGGCTAGGCCTATCAGCCCGACGACCCAGCGCCCGAGGAAGCCTGCGCGCTCCTGCAACGAGCGCAACACCACGCCGACCGTGGCCGAGATCGCGGCATAGCCGAGTATCGCCGGCAGGCGCGACTTCGCCGCGTTGAACCCGTCGGCCAGGGTCGGCTCGCCGCCACGCAGGCGGATCAACGCCGCGGCGACCAGCGCCGAATTGAAGAAAATGATGATGGAGTATTGCACGAGGTAGAACGCGAACAGCAGGATGATGCGACCCGGCGTGAGATGCCCGCCGAGACTGCGCGTGAATACCCCGGCGAAGGCAGCCGGAACGAGGAAACTTGCCGCCACGATCACGGTGCACAGCACCGAGAGCGCGGGGTAGACGAGCAGCTTCTTGTCTTCCCGCAAAACCGCCGCACTGGCTTTTACCAAGATCCAACTGCGCGAAATCTTTTCGAACATTGCACGGCTCCCCAGGCTGGTCGACGCGGATTATCCCGCATTACCCCCTCTCCGGGTAAAGCACTGTCAATCCCGTTTTCCGCTACAGCTCGACGTGTCGCATCGATTCGTCCGCCGCCGGCCCGTGTTCGGCCCACAACCGTGCCAAGGTTTTGTGCGCGAGCGGATGCACTGCTTCCGGCGCGATGTCGGCCAACGGCTTGAGCACGAACGCATGCTTCAGCTCGGGCCGCGGCAGCGCGAGATGACCCTCCCCCCGCATGACCAGATCGTCATACAACACGATATCGACATCGAGTGTGCGACTGGAGAACCGCGCCACGTCGCGGCGACGGCCGTGGCGATCTTCCAGTGCGTGCAGCCAGTCGTTCAACGCCTGCGGCGAAAGGTCGGTGTCGATCGCAACCGCGAGGTTGAGGAAATCGGGTCCGTCGAAACCGACTGCGGTGCAGCGGTAGACCGGCGAGACGACGATATCGCCGAAGCGCGTGCGCAACTCGGCGAGTGCGGCACGCAGGTGTTTTTCCGGTTCGAGGTTCGAGCCGAGGCTCAGATAAGCCCGGCTCATGCGGCGGGCTTGCTGCCGCGTTCGATCATCACGCCGACCGATTTCGAGCCGCGCACCGCGCCGGGCTTGGCCAGCTTCAGGCGCAGCCACGGCACCTTGAATTCGCGCAGCACGATCTCCGCACAGCGCTCGGCCAGGGTTTCCACCAGCTCGAAATGCGCAGCTTCCACGAAGGCGATCAGGCGCTTGGACACGGCCTTGTAGTCGAGCGTGTCCTCGATGCGGTCGCTCGCGGCGGGCTTGCGGTTGTCGAAGGCCATTTCCAGGTCGAGCGCGACGACCTGGCGGATCCGGCGCTCCCAGTCGTAGATGCCGATGACGGTCTCGATGCGCAGGTCTTCGATGAAAACGGTATCCGTCATAGAAGTCATGCCGGCATGGCCGGCATTTCAGTTGTCCTTGGCCCTGGATTCTATACCGCCGCGAGGCTTTCCAAATCCCAACGTGGCGCGACCTTGATCGCCGCGTCGTCGTGCAATCCCGCGTGCAGGCGCAGCGCGCCGGCAAGCGCGATCATCGCGCCGTTGTCGGTGCAGAACTCCGGCCGCGGGAAATGCACGCGAAAGCCTTCGCGCGCGGCCGCCTCGGCCAGTTGCGCGCGCAGGCGCTGGTTCGCGCCGACGCCGCCGGCGATGACGAGCCGGCGCGCGCCGGTCTGCGCCAGCGCGCGGCGGCATTTGATCGCGAGCGTGTCGACGATCGCCTCCTCGAAGCCGCGCGCGATGTCGGCCTTCACCTCGGGATCGCCCGCATGCGCCTGATACGCGAGCAGCACCTGGGTCTTCAACCCCGAAAAACTGAAGTCCAGACCGGGCCTGTCGGTCATCGGCCGCGAGAATTTGAATCGTCCCGCCGTGCCCGATTCCGCGAGCTTCGCCAAGGCCGGGCCGCCCGGATACGGCAACCCCATGAGCTTGGCCGTCTTGTCGAACGCCTCGCCGGCGGCGTCGTCGAGCGTGTCGCCGAGCAGGCGGTACCGGCCGATGCCACTCACCTCGATCAGCATCGAATGGCCGCCCGAGACGAGCAGGGCCACGTACGGCGGTTGCGGCGGCTCGGCTTCGAGCATCGGCGCGAGCAGGTGTCCTTCCATGTGGTGCACGCCGATCGCCGGGACCTCGAGCGCCCAGGCCAGCGACCGCGCGCAGGCAGCGCCGACCAGCAGCGCGCCGACCAGACCGGGGCCGGCCGTGTAGGCGACGCCGCCGAGATCGCGAGTGGTCATGCCGGCACCGCGCAAGGTCTCGCGGATCAACGGCAGCAGCTTGCGCACGTGGTCGCGGCTGGCCAGCTCGGGCACGACGCCGCCGTAATCGGCATGCATCTTGATCTGGCTGTAGAGCGTGTGCGCGAGCAGACCCTGCGTCACGTCGTAGACGGCGACGCCGGTCTCGTCGCATGAGGTTTCCACGCCAAGCACGGGACAGGCGGCCGAGGTTTCGGGGCGGGGGGTGTTTGCAATCGAATGGGTCATGGCGCTAGAATACACGGCTCACCGCCCGAAGTCGGGCAACCGTACTGTTTTTGGAGTCTGCATGCCTTCCGTCAAAGTTCGCGAAAACGAGCCTTTCGAGTTCGCCCTGCGTCGCTTCAAGCGCACCTGCGAAAAGGCCGGCGTGCTCGCCGAGACCCGCAAGCGCGAGTTCTACGAGAAGCCGACCCAGGAGCGCAAGCGCAAGGCCGCTGCGGCCGTCAAGCGCCATCTGCGCCGCGTGTCGCGCGACGTGACCAAGCGCCGTCGTCTGTACTGATCTGCTGACGTCGCAAGCGTCTTTCAAGGCGGCCGGTCGCGCAAGCGTGCCGGCCGTTTGTTTTTGCGTTGTTCATGCGTCCGCCCACCGAACGCGAAGATCACGAGGCGGCCGTCGCTGCCCGCACTTTTCACAAAGAGCTGTCATGACTCTCAAAGCCCAACTCACCGAAGACATGAAAGCCGCGATGAAGTCCGGCGACCGCACGCGCCTGGAAGTCATCCGCCTGATCAACGCGGCGATCAAGCAGCGCGAGGTCGACGAGCGCATCGTGCTTGACGACGCGGCTGTGCTGGCCGTGCTGGAGAAGATGCTCAAGCAGCGCCGCGACTCGATCACCCAGTTCGAAGCGGCCGCGCGCCATGATCTCGCCGACAAGGAAAAATTCGAGGTCGGCGTGATCCAGCACTACCTGCCAGCACAGCTCAGTGCCGGGGAAGTCGATGCCGTCATCGCCGCTGCCATCGCCGAATCGGGTGCCGTCGGCGCCAGGGACATGGGCAAGGTCATGGGGCTGGTCAAGCCGAACGTCGCAGGCCGCACCGACATGGGCAAACTGTCGGAGCGGGTCAAGGCCAAGCTCGCGACCCTCGGCTGAGTCAGCCGGCCAGGCGAAACTGCCGGCGCAGTTCGAACTCACCCTGCGCCGTGAACAGCACCGCGCGCGAGCGGCGCACGCGCCGTGCCCAGCCCAAGGCAAAAAACCGGTCCAGCAGCGCCGCGCCCAGCGCTCCGGCGAGATGATGGCGGCGCGCGCTCCAATCGAGGCAGGTGCGGCACAGCGGGCGCTTTTGTGCGGACAGTGCGTCCACGTCAATGCCGAAGTCGCGAAAAAAAAGGATGCCGCGCGCGTTGAGCTGCAAGCCGTGTTGCGGCTCGACGAAGCAGCGTGGCGCAACCCGTTCGAACAACTCCACGGCAATCTCGCCGGCCAGATGGTCGTAGCAGACTCGCGCGCGGCGCAATACCGGGTCGCGCGGACCGAATCGCGGCGGCAACGGCGCGGCCAATCGCGTCGATAGGTCGAACAGACTTTCCAGAAGTTGCGCCACCGCGCCATCGGCGAGCCGAAAATAACGATGCCGTCCCTGTGCCTCGACGGCAAGCAGCCGTGCCTCGCACAACCGGCGCAGATGCGAACTCGCGGTCTGCTTGGTGACGCCACCGGCATTTGCCAGCTCCGTCGCGGTGAGCGCCTGGCCGCCCATCAAGGCCATCAGCAATTTCGCGCGCGCCGGTTCGCCGATCAACGCGGCGATGGCGGCGATGTCGGGTTCTTCGCTCATGCGGTGATGCTGCCACAAGACGCACCGCCATGGTTCGACGCGCATCGAACCTTTTCCGATTCAGCGACGCTACGGTATTCCCACACCGATCAGGGAAACCCCGCATGAGCATCACCTGTTTCATCCGCTACCAGATCGATCCGTTCCAGCGCGCGGCGTTCGCCGAATATGCCGAGAAATGGTCCGTGATCATTCCGCGCTGCGGAGGCGATCTGGTCGGGTATTTCGCGCCGTGTGAAGGCAGCAACGATATCGGCTGGGGGTTGATCTCGTGCGAAACCCTGGCCGCTTACGAGGCATATCGTGCGCGCCTGCGCACCGATCCCGACGCGCGCGGGAATTTCCTGTCGGCCAACGAACGCCGCTTCATCCTGCGCGAGGAGCGCACGTTCCTGGAGAACATCGACGCCACCCTGCACCGACCGGCGCTGAAAGCCGTGCGGAAATAGCTCGGCCACGGCGGTGGACGGTTTTCCGACGGACGCGAAAATTCTGTTGCTGCCGGGCTGCGGCAACTCGGGACCGAGGCATTGGCAAAGCCGGTGGCAAGCGAAAAACCCCGCATTCCGGCGCGCCATGCAGGACGACTGGATGAACCCGGTCTGCGTGGAATGGCAAGCGCGCCTCGAGGAGGTCGTCGCCCGAACCGGGCTGGAAACCGTTCTGGTTGCGCACAGTCTCGGCTGTCTTCTCGTCGCGCACTGGGCTGCGACCACGCGCCTGCACATCAAGGCTGCGCTGCTGGTTGCCGTGCCCGATCCGGCAAGTCCGAAATTTCCCCGCGTGGCGCACGGTTTCGCAGAACCGCCGATGCGGCCGTTGCCGTTCCGCAGCCTCGTTGTTGCCAGCCGCGACGATCCCTACACCCACCCCGAACAGGCGCGCCGCTGCGCGGATGCCTGGGGGGCCGGATTCGTCGATATCGGGCCGGCCGGGCATATCAATGCCGACAGCGCCCTGGGCGCCTGGGACGAAGGCCTTTCGTTGCTGCGGTGCTTGTGCGAATGAAGTTGCCGGTGGCCCGCGCAGGCTAAAATGGCGGCCCATGCCCGGCCGCATCCCCGCCCAATTCATCGACGAACTGCTTGCCCGCGTCGACATCGTCGAGGTGATCGAGCAGCGCGTGCCACTGCGCAAGCAGGGGCGCGACTGGAGCGCGCGCTGCCCGTTCCACGATGAGCGTTCGCCGTCGTTCACGGTAAGTCCGGCCAAGCAGTTCTACCACTGCTTCGGCTGTGGCGCGCACGGCAGCGCGATCGGCTTCCTGATGAACTACGACCGTATGGAATTCCCCGATGCGGTCGAGGACCTCGCCGCGCGCGTCGGCCTCAAGGTGCCGTACGAGGGTGGCGGCAAGCGCGAAGTCGACGATTCGACCGATCTGTACAGCCTGCTCGATGCGGCGGCGAAGTTCTACCAGCGCGAGCTGGCGAAGAGCGGCAAGGCGCATGCCTATTTCGATGCGCGCGGACTCGACGCCGCAACGATCGAGCGCTTCGGACTCGGCTATGCGCCCGATCAGCGGGACGCGCTGACGCGCGCGCTGGGCACGTCGCCACAACGAACGGCGCTGCTGGAAAAAGCAGGCCTGATCAAGAGCGGTGAGCGCGGCAAGTACGAGTATTTCCGCAACCGCGTGATGTTCCCGATCGCCGACCGACGCGGACGCACGATCGCGTTCGGTGGAAGAATTCTCGAAAAGACCGAAGACTCCGGCCCGAAATACCTGAACTCGCCCGAGACCACGCTGTTCCACAAGGGCCAGCAGTTGTTCGCGCTCTGGCAGGTGCGTCAGGCGCACGCGAAGATCCCGCGCCTGATCGTGGTCGAGGGCTACATGGACGTGATCGCGCTGTTCCAGCATGGCATCACCCAGGCCGTGGCGACGCTCGGCACGGCGACCACGAGCGATCATGCCGAACTGTTGTTCCGCAATTGCGCCGATGTGTATTTCTGCTTCGACGGCGACCGTGCCGGCCGCAGCGCGGCGTGGAAGGCGGTCGAGTCGGTGCTGCCGCGCATGCGCGACGGACGTCAGGCGTTTTTCCTGTTTCTGCCCGAGGGCGAGGATCCGGATTCGCTGGTGCGCAGCGAAGGACAGAACGGTTTCGAGGAAAGACTGAAAGCGGCGACGCCGTTGTCCGAATTCTTCTTCGCCCATTTGAGCGGCGACGTGAACCTGGCCAGCCTCGACGGCAAGGCGCGCCTCGCCGAACGCACGCGACCGCTGGTCACGCAGGTGCCCGATGGTGCATTCCGCGATCTGATGTTGGCAGAACTCGATCGGCGCGCGAACGTGAGCCTTCGTCTCGATGCGCCGGCCAGCGACGTGCCGCGCAAATCTGCACGCCCGCAGGAACGCTCGCTGCTGCGCACCGCTGTCGCGTTGCTGTTGCAGAATCCCGGCTTCGCGACGACGATCGAACCGCCGCACACGTTCTCGGCGCTGCGCCAGCCCGGCGTCGCGCTGCTCATCGAACTGATCGCGCTGTGCCGCGAACGGCCGGAGATATCGACGGCCGCGATCGTCGATCACTACGCCGAACGCGACGAAGGCCGTGCGCTGCAGAAACTCGCGGTGATGGAATTCCCTGGCGGCGAGGACGCATGGCGCGCCGAGTTCACCGCCGCACTCAAACAACTCGACAGGCAGACGCAGATCCAGCGCCGCGATGATCTCGATGCACGCGTGCGTAGCGACGGGTTGGCCAGTCTCAGCGTCGAGGAGAAGGACGAGCTGCGCGGACTCAAGCTTGCCGTGGCGGCCGCACCACCGCGCTGAAACCTGCCTGCCCGTCAATCCCGGGGAAACGGGAGCGCAGTAGATTGTTCCGGGGTTCCGTCAGTCGTGGACCTGCCCCGGCCGGATCGCAAGCAGGGCAAACAGGGTCAACAACGCCGCGCCGGCCAGATACCAGCCCACGGCGGTGATGCCGTAGTCGCGCGCCAGCGAGGTGGCGAAATATGGCGCGAGCGAAGCGCCAAGGATGCCGGCGAGATTGAACGCGAGCGAAGCGCCGGTATAGCGCACCGCGGTCGGGAACAACTCCGCCATCGCCGTGCCCAGCGGGCCGTAGGTCAGACCCATCAGGAACAGGCCGAGGGCGAGGAAGACGAGCACGAGCAACGGTTGATCCTTGGCGAACATCGACCCGAACAACAACCCGAAAGCCAGGATCGCGACGGTTGCCACGATCAGCATCGCACGGCGCCCGTACCTGTCAGCGGAGACGGCCGACAACGGGATCGCCACGGCGAACGCGAGCATGGCGAGAATCTGCATGATCAAAAACTCGCCGCGCGGATAGGCCAGCGGCCCCGTGCCCCAGCTCAGCGAGAATACCGTCATCAGGTAGAACAGGACGAAGGTCGCCAGGCAGACGAAGGTCGCGATCACGAGAATCAACGCATGCCGCGAAAGCACCGCGCCGATCGGCACGGCAACGCGCTCGTTGCGGTCGATCGCGCGCAGGAACGCCGGCGTCTCATGCAGTTTCAGGCGCACGTACAGGCCGACGATCACGAGCAGGGAGGACAGCAGGAACGGCACGCGCCAGCCCCAGGCGAAAAATTGCGCGTCGTTCATCGCATCGGTCAGAACGAGGAAAATGCCGGCCGAGCAGATGAAACCGATCGGCGCGCCGAGCTGCGGAAACATGCCGTACCAGGCGCGCTTCCCCGGCGGCGCGTTCTCGGTCGCGAGCAGCACCGCACCGCCCCATTCGCCGCCGAGGCCGAGGCCCTGGCCGAAGCGGCAGAGCACGAGCAGCAGCGGCGCGGCGACACCGATCGATCCGTAGGTCGGCAACAGACCGATGATCACGGTCGACAGGCCCATCGTCAGCAACGCGGCGACGAGCGTGGCCTTGCGTCCGATGCGGTCGCCGAAGTGGCCGAACACCGCCGAACCGACCGGACGCGCAAAGAAGGCGACGGCAAATGTCGCAAACGACTGCAACTGCGCCGAGGTCGCGTCGCCGGCCGGAAAGAACAGCTTCGGGAAAACCAGCACGGCTGCCGTGGCGAAGATGTAGAAATCGAAGAATTCGATCGTCGTGCCGATCAGGCTCGCGAACAGCACGCGCCATTTTGAATTCACCGCGACTTCGCCGCTTTCGACCACCGTCGCACTACTTGCCATCGCCACAAACCTCGCTGCCCTTGTCGAACACGATGCGCCACGCGCCGGACGGCTGGCGCTGCCAGATCGAGTTGAATGTGGCGATGATCTTGCCGTCGGGGCTGCGCACCGGCCCGGTACTCAGCGCAAGCTGGCCCGAATCGAGCACCTCGACCTGCGCCGGCTCCCACGAAAACGGCGCGGCCGGTTTCTCAAAATACCGTTTCCAGCCGGCCGCCACCTCAGCCTTGCCGCGCTGCGGTTGCTTGCCGCCGAAAAAGATCGCGTCCTCGGCAAGAAATGCTGCAAACGCCGCATGATTGCGGTCGGCCATCGTCTTCGCGAACGCCCGTTCGGCCGCCTCGACCTCGCGCCGCGCTTGCTCGTGCGGAACGTTCGGCGCCATGCCCGCGCAACCGGCGAGCAGGAGCACGGCACCCGCAATGGCCCCTATCGATCCGGACAATTTCATGGCTCCCCTCCTCATTTTCGGCGATTGTGACAGGTCGGGCACGGTCTGCGCAGCGCCGTTGGTGGATTTTCGCGGGCTTTACCTGTATCGTGCGCGCACTGCGCTTGCTCTAGGTCACTGTGCACCGTGGCCGTTGGGTCGATCCAACGAACTGCTTCACGTTTCGCCCGTGTTTTCCTTTGCAATCACAGTCTCGGCTTCGGGTCTCCCGACGTCGCGATTTTTCTTTCACTCATCATTGCAAGGAGTTAGACATGGCTGACCGTCAGACCGGCACCGTGAAATGGTTCAACGACGCCAAGGGCTTCGGCTTCATCACGCCTGAAAACGGCGGCGCCGATCTGTTCGTGCACTTCCGTTCGATCCAGGGCAGCGGCTTCAAGTCGTTGCAGGAAGGCCAGAAGGTGTCGTTCAAGGTCGCGCAGGGCCAGAAGGGCCTGCAGGCCGAAGAAGTCCAGGCCGAGTAAGCCCGGGCGACATCGCCGCATCAGCGGTAACGAAAACCCCGCGCGGAAACGTGCGGGGTTTTTGTTTGTGGGGATTTGCGCGGACCGCATGCGGGTTGCTTTTCCCT